>NZ_CEYAVF010000029.1:2026-35632 GCF_982785585.1 Reinekea sp.
CAACTTGGATGGCGCCTCTGGGCAGTTGAAAACGAAGCGTAACCTGTGCCTGCTGCACCGCTTGAACGGTCGCCGCCGGGAATCTCCCCTCTGTTAAAGCGATATGCAATAACCTCAACCAATCCATGGCACGCTCCGAGGGCGAGTAACCGTACAAGCCTCGGCTGGACAAGGTGTAGCTTGGAAATATCGACATATCGTTTTCGTTAAGCCATTGCTCAAGCTCGAATGCGTCTAGGTTGCGTAAGCCCGCCCGGTTCAGGACGGTCGTGGCATGGCGAGCACTGGGAGTTTCAGCCGGGCTGACGGCCGCGAGTCCACCCAGGCCGGCCAAATTAAATTCAACGCCCTCATAATTATTATCGTACCGATGCCGGATCGTCATGCCGTTGCCGAGTGACCATTCGGTAACCTCATTATCATATTCTTTTTTGGAGCTCACGCCATAAGATGGTTTGGGTGCGATCTCTAAGTCCAACTGGGGTAATTCATCGCCTTGGTTTGGTACTACAGCCGTCGCTAAACTCACGCTCGTGAGCCATTCTCTCACCTGCTCTTCGCTCGGCGCCGCCGCTGCGGGTTTAGTTAGTATGCGAATACGGTGCTGTGTATCGGTCACCTGCTTGAAGGCGTTTTGCACATCATCGGTGGTCAAGTTTGGCAACTCTCTTTTGAGTGCCTTGAGCCATTTTTTCTGACCTCTGACTGGCCAACCATCGAGAAACAACAGCTCCAGTTGATTGGCAAGGTGGTCGGCAGAATCCTGTTGAGCCTGCTCATGTTCCAGCCAGGCAGTGCGCAACTGATCTAATTCGAATTGGCTGATGCCGTTGCGGATCAGTGAGAGTCGTTCAGTCTCAAGTAGGCTAATAACCTGTTGGAATTTATCGTCTGGTACGTCGGCCCTTAACGTGACAATGCGTTGTGTGGTATCGGGGTGTTCCCAATCATAGCCGGCGGACAATTCCAAATTTTGTCTATGGGCCGATTCATCGACTCTATCTAACCAGATATCCAAGCCTGCTTGCCATGCCAGCATCGGAAGGTAGTCGTCTGTTTGGCTAATGGGTTCGATTGCGGTGATAAAGTTTAGCCCGACACTATTGGTCTGGGTGAACTGGTCTGAAAATAGCAAATAATTGGCAGAGTTACTGAAGTTGATAGGGTAGGCTGTTGGCTCAATATAGGTGCTGGTGCTGTTAGGCTGAAAGTATTGATCAAAAATCCCTTGCGTAAAGTCAGTGTTGATATCGCCTGCGATAATAATGGCCATATTTTCGGCGACGTACCATTTTTTGTAGAACGCTGTCAGCAAGGCAGGCGTCGCGCTCTGTATGCTCTCTGCTGTCCCTATAGGTTTCCGATTAAGCTGCTGCGTGCCGGCGTAACGACCTTGAAATGCCTGCGCCGTGACAGTTTCCGCGTCGGCTGCGCGACCCAACTCTTGAAGCAAAACGTCCTTTTCCTGCTTAACCCCGATCTCGCTGAATTCGATCGCACTGACCCACTCGCTTAAAATCTCGACGGCACCGGCAAGCTTGTCTGTATTGGCGGATTTCAGATCTAGCGTATAGACCGTTCGGTCAAATGTGGTGACGGCATTCGAATGGGCACCAATGCTCAGACCGAGCTCTTTGAGTCGTGTCTGGAGGGCTCCGTCTGGAAACTTGGCACTGCCATTGAAGGCCATGTGCTCGACAAAGTGTGCATAGCCCAATTGGCTATCGGTTTCTTGCAGGCTACCAATCCTGACCACCAGTTTTAGGGTGACTTCATTATTAGAATCAGAATTTTTGTTTTGCCAGAGGTATAGCTTCGGCACGCCGGAAGTGCTTTCTGCTGAGTAATCGCCCTGGGTAGGTAAAAAAGAACAGGAGGAGAAAGCAAGCGTTAGCAGGACAACAAGGCCTGCTAATAAGCGCCTAATTTTGATTGAATAATGCATTGGCTTTCCTTCTATTAACTCTGAGTGCTTCCTAGCACCGTTGCTGCTTTAACCCGCTACCTAATCAAGTTGTAGCGGTTCAAAATATGAAGAATAAGACTAGGGCGGTCTATTTATCCGGTCAAGATGGAAAGTTGTTAGCAGGTATAAATGGCAGCTTTTAGGCTGGCGCTCCATCGTCTTGATAGATATTCAGTCCGGGTTAAAGTGAATTTACATCAAGCCAACACACAAGGACCTTAATCGTAAGAAGTATTGATCTCAATCAGGTATTTAATTAGGCCTTATCTCGTAATGCACTAAAATAATTAGGTAGTGAATTTACCGAGACTTTGCAAATAATGAAAATACTGGAGCCAGTCTTATGACGCCTTGTCGATCGACCTATCTCGTTGCTTTACTAGCCCTTAGTTTCGCTGCATTACTCGCCAGTGGTTTAGCCACCGCCGAAGAGCGTAAGATTGAAATTCCCTTCTACGACGCCTGGTTAAGTTCTCCCCATGCCGATTTTACTTCAGAGCCCTTTGCCCATTGGAACGACGACGGGGCAGTTGATCAACGCTGTGCGGCATGCCACTCCACCACAGGTCACCTAGACTTTATCGGTGCCGACGGCTCAGCTGTGGGCTCGGTCGAAAAGACGGCACCCATTGAAGAGGGCGTTGCCTGCGTTGCTTGCCACAATAAGGTCACCGGCCAGATGACCGCGGTGACCTTTCCGTCCGGTATGGTCGTTGCGCGTGAGGAGGCCGATGCCCGCTGTATGGATTGTCATCAGGGTAGAGAGTCGGGTGCATCCATTAATGCCATGATCGCTAAGGCCGGTGTCGGCGATGATACGGTCGATGCGGCTTTGAAGTTCCTGAATGTGCATTATGCCGCCGCGGCGGCAAGCCGCTTTGGATCTGAGGCCGGGGGCGGTTACGAATACGCCGGTGAGGATTATCTCGGGTTTTATTTTCACGATGACTACGCGACCCAATGCAATGATTGCCACAATCCGCACACGACCAAGGTTGAGCCGCTGTTCTGTGCCGAATGTCATGAAGAGGTAACGTCGATAGATGATTTTGCCTTTATCCGCAGCAGCACAGGCGACTTCGATGCCGACGGCGATAGCAACGAGGGCATCAAGCAGGAAATCGAAGGACTGCATGCCATTCTCTATGCGGCCATGCAAACCTACAGTGAGAAAATAGTGAACGCCCCGCTGGCATACGATGGCCATGCCTACCCATACTTTTTTGCTGATACCAACGGCAATGGCCAGGTCGATGAAGATGAGGCGGTCCGAGCCAATGGCTACCAACAATGGACACCGCGTTTAGCGCGAGCGGCCTATAACTATCAGTTTGCTGCTAAGGATCCGGGCGGCTATACCCACAATCCCCAGTATATGCTGCAGCTATTGAATGACAGCGTGCAGAACCTGGGTGAAAAGGTGCCGGTCCCGGCTACTGTGCGCCCCGATTAAACCGCGCGCCTCGACTAAAAGGCATAGGTCTGTATGACGTTACACTATTCTGAACTGCCGGCGCGAAAGGGCCGGCGGTTCTGTTTTGTCGGTCTGTTGTTAATTGGCTTGTTTTCGGCTGTCCCTGTTGTGGCAGCACCGACGGCAGATCACAGCCAATTCGACGCCCTTCAAGTCCCCTTTAGCGACATCGAACAGATCAATGCCGCCTGTGTTGGCTGTCATAATGTGGCCGAAGATCAGCTGCATAAGACTCTTCATTGGCAGTGGGACATCGCTCTGGAAAATGGTGAACAATATGGCAAGCTGAATGTCATTAACGCCTACCACCCCAATATCGCGTCCAATAGCCAGGCCTGTGGCAGTTGCCATATTGGCTTTGGCTTGGCCAAAAAAATCACCGATGGCATTGCGCCGGCGGCGGTCGATTGTTTGGCCTGCCACGACACCAGCGGCGAATACTTCTATTTCCGCTTTCATCAAGACGGGGCCGAATGTGCCATGTGCCATGACGACGGGGCCGATGCGATGAAGCAACGGGTCAAGACGCAGGGCGAAAAATACACCCTGTCGCTTAGGGCCATGGCTCAGTCGACTGGCGCCACCTCGACGGCCACCTGCGGCAGTTGTCACTTCTACGATGGCGGCGCCGATGGTGCCAAACATGGCGATCTGGATAGCTCGTT
Source organism: Reinekea sp. (assembly GCF_982785585.1). Taxonomy (NCBI): domain Bacteria; kingdom Pseudomonadati; phylum Pseudomonadota; class Gammaproteobacteria; order Oceanospirillales; family Saccharospirillaceae; genus Reinekea; species Reinekea sp. Next base: position 6,132 of record NZ_CEYAVF010000029.1, read on the forward strand.
GTTCGACGCGGATTTTGCCGTTGATGTCCATATGAGTGCCGACGGCGCAGACTTCACCTGCAGTTCCTGTCATCAGAGCATTGATCATCAGTTGTTTGGCAGTCGTTATCAGGCGCACAGTGTCGGCGATGACCAGGGCGTCAGTGCGCTCACCGGTGCACGTGCTACCTGCGTGTCGTGCCATGGCGACCGGCCGATGCAGGACGATAAGCTCAACGATCACACCGATGTTATCGCCTGTCAGACCTGCCATATTCCCACCTATGCCCGCGGTGGCATTGCCACCAAAACCAAATGGGATTGGTCCACGGCCGGCGAACTGAGCCGCAGTAAGCGGCCCAAGGTTGAGCTCAATAGCGCCGGTCGGGTGAGCTATGCCAGCCAAAAGGGGCATATGGAGTACGGTGAAAACCTAAAGCCGGTCTATCGCTGGTTTAATGGAGCGATGGTCTTTAAAGCGCCCGGCGCCGAGGTGAATAGCGACGGGGTGACGCTGATTAATGAGATCCAGGGGTCGTCGCAGGATGGCATCTCGAAGATCTTTCCATTCCATCAAATCACCTCAATCCTGCCCTACGATACCCAGAGCCAGCAGCTGATGCCGATGAACTTGGCGGGCCGCAGTAGAGATGCCTACTGGAATGGCTACAACTGGCCAAAGTCGCTCAAGGCCGGTGCCAAGGCGGCGGGTATTGAATTCTCTGGCAATTTCGATTTCACCGAAAGCCAAATGTCCTGGCCGCTCAATCACACGGTGGCACCCAAAGAACAGGCCTTAAGCTGTAACGCCTGCCATGGCGCAACATCTGACGGTCTATTGGATGAGGTCGAGGGGCTCTACATTCCGGGTCGGCGGCAACATGCTTGGCTCGATCGTTACGGCGTGTTGGCGCTGCTCGTGACCTTTCTGGGTGTGGCCGGTCACGGCACCCTGAGAGCCTATTTCGGCTGGCGGAGGAAACAGCTATGACTGAGATAACCGAACGCATCTATCTGTTTAAATGGTTTGAACGCTTTTGGCATTGGTCGCAGGCGGTGTTAATTATCCTCATGGCCATTACCGGTTTTGAAATCCATGGCAGTTACAACCTGTTTGGTTTCCACACCGCGATCGACATCCATGTATATTCCGCCTGGATCCTGATTGTGCTTTGGGTCTTTACCATCTTTTGGCATCTAACCACCGGTGAATACAAACACTATATTCCCACCTGGAAGGGACTCACCCAGCAAATTCTTTATTATATGCAGGGTATCTTTACCGGTGCGCCGCATCCGTTCCATGCCAGTGCCAAGGCCAAGCACAATCCGCTGCAACGCATTGCCTATCTGCTGCTCAAGGTGATGATGATCCCGCTGATCTGGGCCAGTGGCCTGCTCTATCTGTTTTACAATGACTGGGCTGCCTGGGGTCTAGTCGAGCTGGGCTTAACCTTGGAGCAAGTTGCTGTGGTTCATGTCCTAGCGGCCTTTTTGCTGCTGCTATTTTTAATCGCCCACCTGTATCTGATTACCACCGGCGCAACCGTCTTGCAGTTTACCAAGGCCATGATCACCGGCTGGGAAGATGTGCCGGTGGAGCACAACAAGCAACCCAAGCTCTAAGCCCATCAGCGGGGCGCTCTGCCTCGCCGAATCGCCCTGCTAAACGGCCGACGGCCATTGTTCTACTCGCCTGCTGTGCTATTATCCGCCGCTCGACGCATCCCATGATGCATTGTGTCGGGTGTACGGTCCTTTGGTAAGGGTAGGCATCCAACGCAATTAACACCTGACTAGTTACAGTCCAACACGTGGCCTTTGGTAGAGGTCACCACTGAAGGAGAACAGCATGCCTATTATTACCTTGCCCGATGGTTCCACCCGCGAATTCGATCAACCCGTCTCCATTATGCAAATCGCCGAGGCGATTGGCCCCGGTCTAGCCCGCAACACCCTAGCTGGCCGCATTGACGGTGTCCGTGTCGACGCCTGTGACCTGGTGACTCAGGATGCCAAGATAGAAATTATCACCCCCAAGGATGACGACGGTCTGGAGATCATTCGTCATTCCTGTGCACATCTGTTGGGCCATGCCCTGAAGCAGCTTTACCCCGACGTTAAGATGGCCATTGGGCCGACGATCGAGAACGGCTTTTATTACGATATCGATATGGCACAGCGCCTAACCGAAGACGACCTGGACAGCATCCAGAAGCGCATGCTGCAGTTGGCTAAAACCGATTATGCCGTGGTTAAAGAGACCGTCAGTTGGCAGCAAGCCTTCGACGCCTTCGATGCGCGCAACGAACCCTATAAGAAAGAGATACTGGAACAGAACATCGCGCGCGATGATCGTCCGGGTCTCTACCATCACGAAGAATATGTGGATATGTGTCGCGGCCCGCACGTGCCGAACATGAAATTCTGTCAACACCTTAAGCTGATGCGCATCTCTGGTGCTTACTGGCGTGGCGACAGCAAAAATCAGCAGCTCCAGCGTATTTATGGCACCGCCTGGGCGGATAAAAAGCAGCTCAAAGAATATATGTTCTTTCTCGAAGAAGCCGAGAAGCGCGATCATCGTAAAATTGGTAAAAAACTTGACCTGTTCCATCTCCAGGAAGATGCCCCGGGTATGGTGTTTTGGCATGCCAATGGTTGGACCATCTATCAGGTGATCGAGCAGTATATGCGCCAGAAGCAGCACGCCTATGGTTACCAAGAGATCAAGACACCGATGATCGTCGATCGCTCCCTATGGGAACGCTCCGGCCATTGGGATAAGTTTAAAGACAGTATGTTTACCACTCACAGCGAATCGCGTGACAACGCGGTGAAGCCGATGAACTGCCCCTGCCATATCCAGGTCTTTAATCAGGGTCTGAAGAGTTATCGCGATCTGCCGTTGCGCTTGGCTGAATTTGGTTCTTGTCACCGCGATGAGTCTTCTGGCTCACTGCACGGCATTATGCGCGTGAAGGGCTTTGTGCAGGACGATGCCCACATCTTCTGCGCCGAAAATCAGGTGCAGGCGGAGGTGGCCAAGTTCATCGACATGCTGGAAGAGGTTTATCACGACTTTGGCTATGATGAGTTTATCCTCAAACTGTCGACTCGCCCGGAACAACGGGTCGGTTCCGACGAGGTTTGGGATAAATCTGAAGCCGCACTCGCCGAAGCATTGAACGCAACGGGCAAAGAATGGGCCTATTTACCCGGCGAAGGGGCCTTTTATGGTCCAAAGATTGAATTTACCCTGAAAGACAGTCTGGGTCGGCTCTGGCAATGTGGTACCATCCAGGTCGATTTTTCAATGCCGGGTCGTCTCGACGCCCAATATGTCGATGAGCATGGCGAACGCCAGACGCCGGTGATGTTACACCGGGCCATTGTCGGCAGTTTTGAACGCTTTATTGGTATTTTAATCGAACAGCATGCGGGCGCGATGCCAGCTTGGTTGGCCCCAACTCAGGTAATGATTTGTAATATTACCGACGCTCAGGCCGAAACTGTGCAATTAATTGCCAAAAACCTTGAAAATGAAGGATTTAGAGTACGATCTGACTTGAGAAATGAGAAGATCGGCTTTAAAATCCGCGAGCACACAATTCAGCGCGTTCCCTATTTGCTGGTTGTGGGCGACAAAGAAGTAGAAAACGGCACCGTTGCGGTTCGAACTCGTGAAGGTGAGGATTTAGGCGTAATGCCATTAGCCGAATTTAGTCAACTGTTGCGCGGCGCGATAGCGCGCAAGAGCCGAATCAGCAAAGATGAGGAATAAGTTATAAAACGTAACGCGAGAGCGGCTAAAAATGATAGCCGACATGTCATTAATGAGCAGATAGACGCAGTCGAAGTACGCTTAATTGCGGAAGATGGCGAACAATTGGGCGTAGTATCGTTAGAAGAAGCGATTAAAAAAGCGCGTGAGGCTGGCCATGAATTGGTTCAGATCTCCAATTCGGACCCTGTCGTTGCAAAAATCATGGATCTTGGCAAGAAACTCTACGAAGAGAAGAAGGCGAAAGCCGTTGCCAAGAAAAAGCAATCTCAGGTGCAGGTTAAGGAAATCAAATTCCGACCTAATACTGATATTGGTGACTATAACGTTAAGTTGCGTAACCTTATTCGTTTTCTGGAAGAAGGTAACAAGGCCAAAATCACCTTGCGCTACCGTGGTCGCGAAATGGCCCATCAAGAGCTCGGCATGGAGCTGTTGAAGCGGGTTGAAGGCGATTTGTCTGAGTATGGTGCCGTTGAGCAGCATCCGAAGATGGAAGGTCGTCAACTGACCATGGTGATATCACCGGCCAAGAAAAGGTAATTTGCCCGGGAAATTCATTTCCCGAGCGAACCCGGAGGCAGCTCGTTAGTCTCCGGTTAACGAAGACGACCCGCTTTTGAGGTCGTTTTTTATTAAAAGGCAACCGCTAGCTTCGAGGGGTTCCAAGGTCCTAAACGACTGACCCTGCACTACGTATGTGAAACGGTAATTGAAGTAAATCAGGAGATTGAAAATGCCAAAGATGAAAAGCAATTCTGGCGCTAAAAAACGCTTTAAGCGCACGGCGAACGGCTTTAAACACAGACAGTCTTTCCGTAGCCATATCCTGACTAAGAAAAGCAGCAAACGGATCCGTCAGTTACGCGGTATGTTGCAAGTTTCTGCCGCAGACAAGGCGCTTGTTAAGCGCATGCTGCCTTACATCTAATACAGGAGATTTAATATGGCACGTGTAAAACGCGGTGTTGTCGCTCGTAAGCGCCACAAGAAAATTCTAAAGCTAGCCAAAGGTTATTATGGAGCTCGTTCACGAGTCTTCCGTGTTGCCAAGCAAGCGGTTATCAAAGCAGGTCAGTATGCATATCGTGACCGTCGTCAGCGTAAACGCCAATTCCGCGCTCTGTGGATTGCCCGTATCAATGCTGAATCACGCGTCAATGGTCTGTCTTATAGCAAATTCATCAACGGCTTGAAAACAGCCATGATTGAAATTGACCGTAAAGTACTTGCCGATCTGGCTGTTTACGACAAGGTTGTTTTTGCAGCCATCGCAGAACAGGCCAAAGCTGCATTGCTTAAAGGCTGATTAGAATTGATTGAGAAACCCGCTTCGGCGGGTTTTTTTTGGCCTGCGTTTGTGCCCCAAGGGTGCTGAACAATTGAGCTGGAAAGACAGGCTGCGCTGCAGTGACTGGAGTCCGCCAGCGGCCGGGCGAGTGAAAATAGCCTTGGTCGCGCAGCGCCAGAGTGGGTATTATGGTCGCTACTTTTATTAAAGGAGATGCATATGACGGTTTTAGTCACCGGTGGTGCCGGTTATATCGGCAGCCATACTTGCCTGGAATTGCTCAATGACGGACAGGATGTCTTGGTCTTGGACAACTACTCGAACAGCTCGGCCGAGTCGCTGACACGAGTGAAAGCCCTAAGCGGTAAATCGCTCACCTTTGTGCGCGGTGATATCCGCGATCGCGCCTTACTCGATACCCTATTTCAACAGTACCGCATTGACTCGGTGGTGCACTTTGCCGGTCTAAAGGCTGTCGGTGAAAGTACCGAGCAACCACTGGCGTATTTTGACAACAATGTTGCTGGCAGCCTGACGCTGTTGCAGGCCATGCAAGAGGCTAAGGTGTTTCGCTTTGTGTTTAGCTCCTCGGCCACCGTTTACGGCGACCCGGCAACCGTACCCATTTTAGAATCCTTCCCGTTAAGCGTCACCAATCCCTATGGTCGCACCAAACTGATGGTGGAAGATATGTGCCGCGATTTGGCAGCATCCGATGCGCGCTGGCAAATTGCGCTGTTGCGCTACTTTAATCCGGTCGGCGCCCATCCCAGCGGTACCATCGGCGAACAGCCCAATGGTATTCCCAATAACCTAGTGCCCTACATTACCCAGGTGGCGATCGGTCAACGCGCCTTCCTGTCGGTCTTTGGCGACGACTACGATACGGCCGATGGCACCGGCGTGCGCGACTACCTGCATGTCGTCGACCTGGCCCAAGGCCACCTCAAAGCCTTATCGAAAATCCAAACTCAACCGGGTTGTGTGGCCTATAGCCTAGGCACCGGTCAGGGTTATTCAGTGCTGGATATGATCACCGCCTTTGAAAAGGCGTCCGGGCAAAAAATTCCCTATCAGGTGGCGCCGCGGCGTCCGGGGGATATTGCCTGCTGTTATGCCGATCCATCCTTCGCGGCACAGGAATTGGGCTGGCGCACGACCAAGGGACTCGATGAGATGATGGCCGACTCCTGGCGTTGGCAGAGTCAAAACCCGAACGGATACGGCAAGTAGCGTTCTAGTAGGCGCTATTGGGCAATGGCCTGGGCACAGTCGGTGCACAGGCATTTCAATTCCAACTGCGATTGCGTCAAAACAAAGCCGGCCTGCTCAACACTGATCTTTAGCGCGGCAAAGATTTCCTTCTGTATGCCAATCTCCTTGACCTGATGACACTGCTCACAAAGCAAAAACTGTGGCACCTGGTGTGTATGATTGCAGGTGCTGTGCGCGCAGGAGACAAACTTATTGGCCGAGGCCAGCTTGTGAGCCAGATTATTTTCGGTCAAGAAATCGAGCATCCGATAGATCGACATAGGCGGTATCGACTGACCAAACTGTTCCTTGCACTGCTCGGCCAGCTCATAGGCTGAGAGCGGGGTATCGGAGGCCAGCAACAGGGTGAAGACGTTACGGCGCTTGGGGGTCAGCTTAACACCGGCCTTGTCGGACGCATCGTCGGCTCGTATCGTCGCGGCTTTTAGGGTGGTCATGATAGCTCTCACTTCAGTCGCGTTAGGGCGGATGGTTCATGGCAGAAGAGTTGGTTAATTAAATGATATGATATATCATTGCACACTAACCATACTACTTAGAAGGCCTATCTTAGCCCATGCATTCTTCTATTTCCGCATCATCTCGCCGAAAGTCGTTTATCTTACTGCTAATGGGCCTGACATTACCGCTCTTCTCCGTCGCAGCCGATAAAATCAAGGTCGTTGCCACCTTTAGTGTGCTGGCCGATATGGTCGAACAGATTGCCGGCGACGCCATTGAGCTGACCACGTTGGTCGGGTTGAACAGCGATGCCCACGTATACCAGATTCGACCGATAGACGCTAAGCACGTCAGCGAAGCGGATCTACTGGTCACCAATGGCCTGGGTTTTGAGGGTTGGCTCGGTCGGCTGGAACAGTCTTCCGGCTTCAAGGGGCGCAAGTTGGTGGCATCGGACGGGATCGAGGCCATTCACCATGAAGGGCACGCCGATCACGCCGATCATGGCGACGGCGATCTCGATCCCCATGCCTGGCACAGTCTGAGCAATGGTCGCCAATACGTCAGCAACATAGCCCAAGCCTTGATCGACGTCGATCCAGCGCATGCAGACCACTATCAGCGTAATCTGGTGCGCTACCTGGCAGAGATCGATGCTCTAGACCTTGAACTGTCGGGCCGGGTCGCAGCCATTCCCGAGGGTCAAAGGCGGGTCATTACCTCTCACGATGCCTTCGCCTATCTGGCCCAGGCCTATGGCTTTGAATTTTTCTCGCCGCAACGCATTAGTACCGAAGCCCAGCCCTCTGCGCGGGATATTGCCCAATTAATTCGCCAGATTCGCGAGCAGGGCATTGGTGCACTCTTTATCGAAAACATCAGTGACGATCGCTTAATGCAACAGATCGCCAGTGAAACCGACGTTAGGCTGGGCGGCAAGCTCTACTCTGGTGCCCTGTCCGCAGCCAATGAGCCGGCCTCAACCTACTTGGCCATGATGCGCCACAATGTCACGCTGTTGTTGGCGGCGTTCTAACCACCCTAGGCAGCAAGCTGCGTCTGTCAAGGCAGGCAAGGCAAGGGGTGGTGAAAGCCTCTTTGGGTTGCTTAGAGGCCCACGGGGAGCTCGGCGGGCAGCGTTAAGAGGTTCGGCGATCGCTGTGCTTGCCACCAGGGGTTAATCTATGCAATCTTGTTCAGCAAGGGGCCCACTGACGATCGTCGTACAGCACTATTTCCGTCCGCGAAGTACTCCGATGTCCGAGTGGCCTAACCACCCTATACATTCTCCATTGGCCTACTGCCAATCAAGCGAAGACACTTAATTATGCATATTACTGATAACTTCGACAGCGGCAACATCCGTGTTATTGATGCATCCGATGCCGGCAATATCCAGCTGGAAATAAAGCACGATCATCAATCAGAATTTTTCCAATGGTTTCATTTTAAATTACAAACCGATCCGGTCCGGCCGGATGACGCGCAAGAGCATGTTATTCATTTAATAAATGCCGGTAAATCGGCCTATGTTCAGGGTTGGGTCGATTATCAAGCCGTCGCCTCTTACGACCGTGATCATTGGTTTCGGGTGCCGACCCAGTTTGATGGTGAAAAACTCACCATGCGTTTAACACCAGAATACGACTCGGTCTATTTTGCCTACTTTGCACCCTACAGCTATGAGCGCCATCAAGATCTGATTCACAGCGCCCAAATGCACCCCGATTGCCAATTGCATGTACTCGGCCAAACGCTCGATGGCCGTGACATGAGCCTATTAAAAGTAGGCACAGACGGTGAAGGTAAACGCGTCGTTTGGATTACGGCACGGCAACACCCGGGCGAAACCATGGCCGAATGGTTTGTGGAAGGTTTGGTAGACCGCTTGTTAAATGAGAATGATGGAGTCGCCCGGGCTCTAATAGACCAGGCGGTGTTCTATATTGTGCCCAATATGAATCCAGACGGCAGCGTCCGGGGTCATCTGCGGACCAATGCCGTTGGCGCGAACTTGAACCGAGAATGGTTAGAGCCGAGCATGGAGCGGAGCCCGGAAGTCTTCTTGGTGCGTGAGAAAATGCTCCAGACCGGGGTCGACATGTTCCTGGACGTGCATGGAGATGAGGCATTACCGGTTAACTTTGTCGCCGGTTGTGAAGGTGTCGTGGCTTACGACGCCCGCCATAAAGCACTAGAGGACAAATTCAAAGCCATCATGATCGCCATTACCCCTGAGTTCCAAGATGAACGCGGATACGGCAGAGGCGCGCCGGGTAAGGCGAACCCAACCGTCGCAACCCATTGGGTTGGCAACCACTTTAGATGTTTAGCCTATACCATTGAAATGCCATTTAAGGACAATGACTTGCTCCCTGATGACAGCGTTGGTTGGTCCGATGGACGCAGCAGCCTGCTGGGACGCGACTTTTTGACCGGTGTTTATCATATGGTTGGTGATTTGCGTTAGGCCCTCCATGCGGCACTATCCGCACTGCGAATAGCAGTGCAGTCGCATTTATGTTCGTCAATGGGTGTACAAAAAGCTTTCTTATCCAGGTTTCAGCACACCCGTTGATCAGATAGTACCTAATATGAGGGGATAAAACTAAAAGAGGACTGCCAGGTCTTAAGAGGGTTTGTTATAGTCAGGGAAAGGCCGAAATAATAACAAAAATGTCTGTTTTAAAGCATTCAAAACGAATGAATCACCCACCGCAAATCGAGGGTACCGTGGCGAATCGAAATCTGAATGGTGGCTACAACTCAAGACTACTGGTCACTTTGCTGTTAAGTTTAGCCGTTTTTCTATTTCTATTGGCAATGTTCGATAAAAAATTCCGCGCAAGTGAAACCGACAAGCTGCAAGAACAAGCAAGTCAACGATTATCTGTTTATCAAAACTCGTTGTTAACCAGTATTGAACAATACGAATTTTTACCCGCAGTGCTGTCAACGGATCCAAGAATTTTGCATGCATTAACAGAGGGGTCCGCTGTAAGTGAAAGCTCTCCACTGTTAAGCCAAACAAATGATAGAGCAGGATCTGACGAGATATTCTTGATGAATAAGGATGGCCTGACCATTGGGTCGTCTAATTATCTTTCGAATACCAGCTTTGTTAATCAAAACTACGCCTTCAGACCCTACTTTAAAATTGCAATCGAAGGCGGCCTTGGGGTCTATTTTGCAGTAGGGGCGACGAGCGGGAAAGCGGGGCTTTTTCTTGCTGAAGCCGTGTATGTTGATGGCGTCGTTACCGGTGTTATTGTTGTGAAAATATCCTTGGCAGCGCTGGAAAATAGTTGGGTGCAGTCGGGAGAAAAGGTTTGGCTTTCCGACGAACTTGGCATTGTATTTTTATCCTATGATGCTCGATGGCAATACCTGGGTCTGCGGCCGTTAAGCCTGAAAGACCAAAAATTGGTAGCGGAAACCAAACAATACGGTACCGAGGAAATCGAGCTGTTTGCAATAAAAGACGATAATTCCAAATATTCCTCGGTTGAATTGAAAGGTGAGTCCGAGCACATTTTGTTTCAACAGGATATTCAGGGTTTGGGTTGGAAGATTAGCTGGCTCTATTCAAAGGCAGAGTTCACAAAAGCCATAAACTTGAAAAAAATATACCTATTTTCGCTTTATGTGTTCATGATAATTTCGGGACTTTGGGTTCGTGAACGTATTAAAAGCGCTCAAACCCAGAAACACATTAGCCAGCTGATTCAGCAAAGCGAGGAACATCAGCGCGCGATCATCGAAAATACCGATGCGGGCCTTATTGTATTGCGCAACGACGGCATTACAACCTTCATCAATCCTCAGGCGAAGTTGCTTTTTCGACTAGAAGATGATTCATTGCCCGATATTCAATTGTTGATTTCGCCCTGGCGTGGGATACACGCCACAGTCAGGCCAACCGATGCCACTGGTTTGCGTACAGACGGCACCAAGGTACCCATTCTCGTCTCAACCAGCGCAATCGGAACCACCGGTGAGCACGAATACCTCGTCACTATTCACGACGTGAGCGAGCTGAAATCTGCACAGTTAAATTTATTAAAGAGCAATGATGCACTGGAACAGCGGGTTATTTCTCGAACTGAAGAGCTTCGCCAAGCGGAAAATGAACTCAACCAGTCACAGAGGCTGGCGTCTCTGGGCCGTATGTCTTCTGCCATTGCGCACGAAATAAACCAACCCATTACCGCCTTATCCAGTTATGCCGCAAGTAGTGAATTGTTGTTGCATCGTAACGATCATGAGAAAGTAGCGATAAATTTGACCAAAATAAAGGGTCTGATCGAGCGCCTCTCCTATATCAGTCGACAGCTGCGAATGGTCTCTGGTAAACGTAATACCGGCCTATCGACAATACGGATACTACCGGTTGTTCAATACGCACTAGACGTTTTGAAAACAAAAACGGAGCAACTGAAGGTAAAGGTCGAAATAGACATCGGTGAGTTTGACGAGGCTCAAGGTAATTCGATGATGCTCGAACAGGTAGTTGTCAACCTGGTTAGCAATGCTCTCGACGCGGTGATAAGTAAGACGGTTCGAGAAATATATATACGTTCTAGGCATGGATCTGGTCTTCGCTTAAGTATCGAAGATACCGGTCAAGGATTGAATCCAGACGACCTGCCGCACATATTTGAGCCCTTTTATTCAACGAAGGACATGGGTGAAGGGCTGGGCCTGGGTCTTGCTATTAGCTACAGTCTTGTGACCGATATGGGTGGCAAGCTTACCGTATCAAGCCAGGTTGGAAATGGCTCATTATTTAATATTGACCTCTTATCTTCATCTATAAACGTGAAAAATAACACGACTGAAAGTTTCGTATTCGATACCACCGATACCACCGATACCACCGAAGTCGCAAGTAAATTGCTGGGGAATAGAGTTGAAAAATAATCCAAACATGTACCATGTAATGGTTGTCGATGACGATCCAGCCATTCGTGAATCATTGGAGCAGTGGCTAAGTCTGGCCGATATAGAGGTTAAAACCTATGCCAGCGCACACGCTGCGTTGATAGATATTCCAAAGGATTATCCGGGTGTTATTGTTAGCGATGTGCGTATGCCGGCTATGGATGGCATGGAGTTTTTGAAACGGGCATCTAAGAACATACCGTTTATCCTAATAACGGGCCATGGCGGTATTACCCTCGCCGTAGAAGCCATGAAGGCGGGCGCCTACGATTTCGTCGAAAAACCTTATAATCCCGAGCGTCTGGTCGATATGATAAAAACGGCTTGCAAGCAGCGGCAGCACTATTTGGCGAACAAGAAAACCGAAGTTAGTGCTTATGATTTGAATGGCATTGAATCAAAAATAATTGGTCAGTCTGCCGCGGTGATAAGATTACGAAAACGCATACTAGCGCTCGCAAAGGTAAATTCAGATGTCGTTATTAGCGGCGAGACCGGCTCCGGTAAAGAGTTAGTCGCGCAGTGCTTGCATGAATACAGCGTTCGACGCGAACATGCTTTCGTGCCCATCAATGTGTCGGCGATCCCTGAAAACCTAATTGAATCCGAGTTGTTTGGTTACGAGGTGGGTGCCTTTACGGGGGCCACTAAGAGCCACTCGGGCAAGTTTGAATACGCTCATGGCGGCACCCTGTTGCTCGATGAGATTGAAAGCATGCCTATGTACTTCCAAGTAAAGATATTGCGGGTGTTGCAAGAGCGAGAGGTTGTGCGCATAGGGTCACATACTCCGAAAAGGATCGATGTGCGCATCGTGGCAGCCACCAAAAAAGACTTGAAGCTGGCCGTGCAAGAAGGCGACTTTAGGGAAGACCTCTATTATCGTCTGTTGGTGTCCGAAATTAAGATCCCGCCGCTGCGCGACCGTAAGGAAGATATTGTAATGTTGTTTAAACACTTCCTAACCAAGGCGGCCAATTTCAATGGTTTGGTATGCCCGGAAATATCTGTTGAAGAGGGACTGGTTTTGGAAACCTATAGCTGGCCGGGTAATATTAGAGAACTCAAAAACACGGCCGAGCGCTATATGCTAATTCACCACATTGATGACGTATCGGTGCAAGAACTGTTGCAGGTTAGCCAACCCGAGCTGTCGGGGTCGAATACGTTAATGTCTGAGGCTTCGCTGAGTGCCCGATTAGAGCATGTCGAAAAGATGCTTATCGACGCTGAGCTCAAGCTTCATGAGGGTAATATAAAGACGGTAATGGATGTCCTCGATTTGCCGAGAAGGACGTTGAACCAAAAGATGCAAAAGTATGGGCTCAGGCGTGAAGAATATTTGCCAAATTAGTGCGATTAAAAGACGACTTTAAGCTTATCGAATGGTCACTACGCAGCCGTGGGAACCACCTAAACGCCCCATCCCGAGGCGCTTAGTTTGCGACTACATCATCGACGGCAACCAAAGCACAATGCTCGGCACGGCTATTAAAACTGCAATGGTGAGCACGTCTGCGGCGAAAAAGGGGGTGACACCGCGAAATACATCCTGAACCGAAATGTCTTTTCGGACCCCAGCCACGACAAAGCAGTTCAAACCAATGGGCGGTGTTATCAAACACAACTCGGCCATCTTTACGACAATAATCCCGAACCATATGGCGCAGCCGGTAGAGGAGACGCCAAAGGCTGAATCCGCTGCGGTCACTAGCGGTCCACCATTTAAGGCGATGATAGCTGGGTACACGACTGGCAACGTGAGCAGTAGCATACCGATGGCATCCATAAACATGCCGAGTACGGCATAGGCCAATAGAATAAACAGTAATGTTATGTAGGGGCTTTGGTCGATACCCGCAATCCAGGCCGAGAAGGCATTGGGTAAGTCAGCAAAGCCTAAAAACCGTACATACAGTAGAACGCCCCAAATCATGGTGAAGATCATCACCGTTAACTTAGACGATTCCATAAGCGCGTCTTTTAAGGTGCTCCAACGCATACCCTTATAAAATGCCATGGCCATAATCACGCCGGCACCCAAGGCACCCGCCTCGGTAGGCGTGCCAACACCCCCGTAAATACAAACCATGATGATAAAAATCACAAAGAAAATGGGTAGAGTTCCGGGTATCGACTCAAAGCGTTGCTTCCAAGTGAAGCCGCGCACCGGTGGTCCCAAATCCTTGTTCATCAGTGCGAGGAAAACCACCAGGCCACCGTAAATAAATGCCGAAACGATTCCGGGAATGAAACCCGCCATTAGCAAGGTGCCGACATCCTGCTCAACGATAATTGCATATATCACTAAAATGGCTGACGGTGGAATCAAGGAGGCTAATGTACCGCCGGCGGCAACAACGCCAGCCGCAAAGCGCTTGTCATAGCCCATCTTGAGCATTTCAGGAATGGCGACGCGGGCAAACACGGCGGAGGTCGCGACCGAGGCCCCGGATACAGCGGCGAAACCGGCAGTAGAAAACACCGTCGCCACGCCGAGGCCACCCGGCAGCCAGCCAACCCAACGTTTCGCCGCTTCGAATAAGGCTTTGGTTAAGCCCGCATGATAGGCCAGATAGCCAATGAGGATAAAGGTCGGGATAAGCGAAAGGGACAAGGTGGTGGCCTTTGAATGGGGTATGGTACCGGCCATCTTTACAGCAACAATAAAGCCTTTCTCAAAACCCATCTTAGCCGAAAAAATCCACACCAAGCCTAAAAATCCGGCACCGGCGGTTGCAAAGGCTACACGCACACCAATTAAAACAAAAATCAACATTACAAACGATACAATTACACCAATTTGGAGCGGCTCCGCCGTACTCATAAATTCAATCATGATTGCTCCTGCGATTCTTTGTCGTATTCCGAAGCAGCGCCTAAACTTTCTGCCTCTCTATTTGCTTGCGTCGCAGCATCTTCAATAAAGGGCACGCCCACTGGTTGTTCCGACCCTAACAGGATAGCCCGCGAGTAGGCCCACAACTGAAGCAAAAGGCGCAGCATCAAAAAGGACAAGGCGACTGGCACCAATAATTTTGCCGGCCATATCGGTATGCCAATATCCATAGAGCTGTCGCCATTGGTAAATGCCCGGTAGAAATGGAAGTAACTGCCATACACCAGAACTGCGGTAATGAGTAACATAAACAAGGTTGAGGCCCACTCAGCCACCCACAGGGCGCGCCCTTTCATTAAACTCAATAGAATATCCATGCGTATGTGGCCACCTAAGCGTTGGCAATAGGCAATGCCGATAAATGCAAAGACGGCCATGAATTGCTCAACCCAATCGATGTATCCTGTTACCGGTAAATTAAACAACCATCGACCGAGCGAATTAGCAATTGCCAACGCGACTAACATTGAAATTGTGATCCCACCAATAAGTGAAAACCAACTTTCCAGTTTAAAAAGCTGTTGGTCAAATTTACTCAGACGAGTGGAATCTTCACGAATGATCGAAGACGACATAGTAACTCCCAAAAAAACCTATAAAACCGCAGCGCTCACAAAAATTTTGCCAGAGTGCTGTCGTTTTATGGGTAATATATTTTGATGTTTAGCTGAAGTTCTAAACAACTACTGCAGGGCAGTAGCTGGTTAGAAAAGTTCTTTTCGCCAAGTTCTTTTCGCCAAGTTCTTAGCGAATATTACTTTGCGAGAGTGGAAAGC
Source organism: Reinekea sp. (assembly GCF_982785585.1). Lineage (NCBI taxonomy): Bacteria > Pseudomonadati > Pseudomonadota > Gammaproteobacteria > Oceanospirillales > Saccharospirillaceae > Reinekea > Reinekea sp. The sequence goes on from NZ_CEYAVF010000029.1 coordinate 21,518, forward strand.
ACTAGGTCATAGAGTTCCTGTGCAGGAAGACCACGGTCATTCATTTTAGTGATCCAAGCAGAATGGACTGGGCCCGCTGCTTGCTCTTTAAACGACGCAAGTTCAGCAGCTGAAAAGGTTACAGACTCAATGCCGCGCTCTGTAAGTTTTGGTCCCCATGCTGCCATGGTCTGGTTGTTGTAGTAGTCCACATAGTAGGCCAATGCCTCATCGACCGAACTTGACAAGGCTTCTTTGTGCTCAGCACTTAGGTTGGCGAAGGCATCGGTATTGACCACAACCGGGCAGTTAACGGTGCCGGGGTTCAGGTTGGTGGTCCACCATTTGGCTGCTTCAACCGTACCGAAAGACATGTGAGCATGGGGAGCAAAGGACACTGCATTGATCACACCAGAATCAAGTGCTTGACGAACTTCGGTAGCCGACATCGACGTTGGTACGGCACCAACCGTTTTCAAAGCTTCACCAATACCACCGGTAGCGCGAACACGCATACCTGCGAAGTCGGCGACTTTAGAGGGGGCTTCACCGACACCGACAATGTTGTACTGTGGTAATGGTGACGGCATCAGCAATTTCGCGTTCCAGCGAGCTAAGTCCTTCACAACGGCAGGATGGTTGTATATGGCTTGAGAAACGGCAATTTCTTCTTCAAGAGAACCAACACCCATAAACGGCAACTCGAGCACTGTAATGCTTGGGTTTTTATCAGGGTGGTACCCCGCGCAGAATTGCGCCATTTCAAACGCACCAAATGAAATGCCATCGAGGTTTTCAGTGTTTTTGGATAAAGTGCCGTAAGAGACGTTCAGGGTGAACTCACCGTTGGTCTTAGCAGAAACCAGCTCCGCTAGCTTTTCAACATGCTCGGTAAAGGCTCTTCTTTTGCCCCAAACTGACACATTCCATTCTGTCGCTGCAACGTTCACAGCGGTAAAAGAAGCTAACACCACGCCTGCAACGGCGATTTTTGCATTGAATTTCATTGTTGTTTCTCCAAATTTTTTATTATTTTGATCTGGTGAGCGTTTTGGAATTGGAAACTTATTGTCAAGCAGCCAACCAAAGGATCAATCTAGGAACGCAAATACCGTGCCTAACCGGTTTATTTATTTGGCACCGCCATAACGGGCTGTTAGCGCATGTTGGTTTGAGGGCCGAGCCTAATAGGCGTATTAATGCTTATTATGTTCAGGCAGTGAGCGAGATTTCGCCTATCTAGTAATGCAGTAGGACTAGGTATATGCCCGTAACAGGTCCGTAAAGGATTACCGGATGAGCAATATGAATCGAACAAAGGGAAGCGTATTAACGAGTTCGGGTTTTGAAGACCTGCCCGGAGTTTGATCCAGTTGGTTAAATTTAATCCCTTACCCAACGGGGTTCGGGATTTGGATAGACGGCCTTGCCTTGCAGGCATTAGACCAACGCGAGCATCATCTTATCGTCTTCGATCCGGGCGACCCTAACCTGCAACGCCTCGCCTAACTGATAGGTATGATCGGCAAACTTGAGCACCATGCGCAAGGCATCATGGCTATAGTCATCCTTTTTGCGGCGCATATCGATTAGGCCGGAGGCGCCATTGTCATCGAGCTGGGCAATAAGGCCGATGGCGGTGACATGCACGACGGTGGCATGCCAGACCTGGTCGGGCTGTTGCGCTAACCACTGCAAACGCAGTTTATTTTCGATCAGATTGCCCACTTGACGCGGTATATTGCCGCGCTCATTGAGGTCGCTGACCAGATCCTCTGCAATCTGCAGCGGCTGGTTTAACAGCTTGGCTTTAATCAGTCGATGGGTGGTCAGGTCGCTGTATTTACGAATCGGCGAGGTGACGGTGGTGTATTGCTCCAATCCCAGGCCAAAGTGGGCCGCAGCACTGTTCGACCAGGCGCCCCGGTCGAAGCGTTTCTGCAGCACGGTTAAGAGGGGGAAGTCGGCCAAGCCAGCCGCCGCCGCCATTATGGTGCGGAAGTCCGTCAGGTCGTGGCCGTTGAGGTTGGCCACTTCCGCGACGGTATCGCGCAATAGGCCCTTCAACTCGGTTTCACGATCGGGTTTGAAGCCGCGGTGCGTCATAAACAGCGCCGAGTCGGCCTTAAGCCAGTTGGCGACCGACGCATTGGTGGCAATCATGGACTCTTCCACAATCTCGCGCGCCACATCACGTGTTTCCTTATCAACAGCGGTTACTCTGAAGTCATTATCGACCCGCACACGGTAATCCGGGCGATCTTGCATCGGGTTACCATGCTGTCGACGCCAACCGGCCATCGCCGAGGTAGCCTGTTGCAAGGGCAGCAATTGCTGGTAGTCTGCCGGTAACAGGTTGGTGTCGGTCAACCAGAGCGCGACATCGGCATAGCTGAGCTTGCCACGACTGCGCACATGCGCCGTCTGAACTCGCAGGTCGGTAACGGCACCATCGGCCGCGATACTCAGTTCAAACACCAAGGCCGGACGTTGGCAATCCGGCTGCAACGACATGGCACCGTTGGCCAGCACCTCGGGCACCATGGGCAGGGTCAGGCCGGGCAAATAGGTGGTGCTCAAACGCCGCCGGGCGGCCAGATCGAGCAGCGAGCCGGGCGTGACAAAGAGCGAGGCATCGGCGATAGCCACCGATAAGAGCCAACCGTCACCAGTGCTCTGAGCATGCAGCGCATCGTCCATATCTTGGGTCGAGGCTGAATCGATGGTGACGAAGGGCCGATCGGTGAGATCGACATAGTCGCTCTGCGGCGCTAGCTGGCCCTGACATAGAGCCTCGGCTTCGGCCAATTCAGGGGCAGAGAAGGTCTCTTCTAAACGATGTTCCTGGATCGCCAAGCTGTACCAGGAGCGATTGTTATCGGCACTGCCCAACAGGCGGATAATCTCGGCTTGCGCCTTACCGGTCTCCCACGGGTGGCGGCGCAGTTTGGCAACGACCATTTCATTGTTACCGGCTTCTAAGGTTTGCTTAGGGGGTACAAATAACCAACCGGAGAAGGCTGAATTAAAGGGTTCCACGCCCTGCGCCTTGCCGCGCACATGATAGATGCCACAGAATTCGTCGATCGATGAGGCCACCAGGCTTTCCAGCTCCGCGCGGGTCTTACCGTCGGCCAGCTCAGTCACGGTAAAGGTCACCTCATCCCCGGGTAAGACCTTGGCCATATCATCGGGCGGCACAAAGTATTCGTCACCATTGGGGCAGGTTACAAAGCCAAAGGATTTACCGGTGCCCTTGATCAAGCCTTGCAAGACCGGCTTACTGGCTGTTATGTCGGTTTTCAGGGACTGGAGCAGTTCAAGGGATTTTGCATCTAACATAGGGGACGACCAATGATTATCGTAAAGCGGCTCATTATACCCACCTGAAAAATTCCACCAACCCAAGAGCGCTTTTTTTTGTAAACTAGATGACCTAAGCGAAGCTGATAAGCCAATCGCAGTAGATCACCTAACCCGAGCAGGGAACAGACCGATGGCCGATATACGTTCACTGGATGCGTTTCGCAAAGCCAGCAAGAAAAAGGCCGCGGCCGGTAAGAGCCTGTGCCTCAATGGCCACCATCGTTGGGCCACCGATACCAGCACCCGCTTTGATAGCCAACAGGGCAAACTGGTCACCCGATCTGTCTGTCAACGCTGCGGGCACAGTCGAGTGACCAGTCAATAGCATGTGGCTTAGATCAAGCCATAGAGGCACCCCGCTGGACAGGTTCTGCGTGTTTTGGGAATAAGGTCACATAATTGACAAGAGTATTGCTTGTGATGGGCGTGTCGGCGCAGTTAATATCGCCCTATGATTGAACCTGCTGTCGTCATTGCCATTCTAGAACCGTTGCAGATCTATGTAGCGGCTGTTTTCATTCCACTGGTCTGTTGGTATTTTGCCTATGGGCTTTCGCTATTGGGCCGTTGGTGTGCATTATGCAGCGGCTATGCGGTGCAAATTGGATTGTTTTTTCTGCTCGACGATGTCGGTCTACCGACCAACCTATTGATACTGATCGCCTCCGCCGCCGCCTATTTTTGGATCGCCACAGCCCTGCTGCACATTCCGGGCATGGCGCGCAAAACGCCCAGCCCAGTCAAACCCGCAGAGCCCTAACTCGAACCCTAGCCGACTAACCATGGGTTTTTGCTGATGGCAACGGCAATAATATAGCCAAACACTGCGATTGCCGCGCCATAGGTAAGCCATTGCTGCATGATGGAGCCCCGACGCTTGATCACCAGGGTGCATAGACCAATATAAACCACCAAGCCGATGACCTTGGCCAATATCCAGCCGCTATTGAACGGATGCAGGCTCAATGTCCACGCCAGGTAGATGGCTGCTAGCAGTAAAAAAGTGTCGACTATATGTGGTAAGATGCGCAGCAATTTCTGTTGCATAATGGCATGTTGTCGAATGGCCAGCGGGCCCCGGATGATAAAGCCCAGAATGGATAACATCGCCAATGTCATATGCAGGTTTTTGATCATTAGATACATAAAATCACCTAGTTGGGAGTGGGAATAATGGATTTTTTTACCAGTGCTATGGCCGAACTGGAACGTTGGCTCGCCGTAAGCGCTGAATTTAGCTGGATAGTACAGGTTTTTGTGATCGTGTTGTTAACGCTGTTTGCAAATTATTTTGTGCGAAAGTTATTTGACCGGTTGTCATCGGCAAGCGTGCAGACGTCAGTCCATTTCGACGATATGGTTGTTGAGACGGCGCGCAAGCCGGTACGCTTCTTTATCTGGATATTCGGCATGTTGCTGGCCGCCGATGTTGTCAAAGACGTCTCCAACGAGGCCATTTTTGACATTATCGAACCGATCCGCGAAGTGTCTTTTATTGTCTTGTTGGCCTGGTTTGCCGTGCGCTTTATCCACCAGGGTGAGCTAACGGTGCAGATGCCCGGCGTACTGGTGAATCCCATGGATGCCACTACCGCTTCGGCGCTGGGCAAGCTGATGCGGTTGTCGATCATCATCACTACCGCGTTGGTTGTCTTGCAGACCCTCGGCTTCAGTGTCTCGGGGGTATTGGCGTTTGGCGGCATCGGCGGTATCGCCGTCGGCTTCGCGGCCAAAGATCTGCTGGCGAATTTTTTTGGCGGTCTGATGATATATCTGGATCAACCCTTTAAAGTCGGCGATTGGGTGCGCTCTCCCGACAAAGAAATAGAGGGTACGGTGGAGAATATTGGCTGGCGCCTGACGCGCATCCGCACCTTCGACAAGCGCCCGCTCTATGTACCCAATGCCACCTTTGCCAATATTTCTGTAGAAAACCCCTCCCGCATGCTGTGTCGGCGCATTAAGGAAACCGTTGGCCTGCGCTATGACGATGCCTCGAAAGTGGCGCAAGTGGTGAGTGATGTGAAGCAGATGCTGATCGAACATAAGGATATCGATAACGACCAGACTATGATCGTGAACGTCGACGCCTTTGCGGCCTCATCGATTAACTTCTTTATCTATACCTTTACCAAGACCACCGACTGGATCGAGTTTCACGCCATTAAGCAGGACGTGATGTTTAAGGTGATCGAGATCGTCGCACGCAACCAGGCCGAATTCGCCTTTCCCACCCAGACTCTGCATATTAAGCACGAACCGGAAGTTCAGGCGCCAGACCGAGCGGGCTAAACTTAGCCTGGTAACGCTCTACCGAGGGCCCGATCCGGGCCCGTCGGGTCGCTTACTTTTTCGCATGCCAATATTCAAACTCATCTTGACTGATCGCCCGCGCCTCATCTTCAAGCATGACCGGTATGCCTTCGCGTACTGGGTAGGCCAGCTTTGCCGCCGTAGACACCAGTTCTTGCTTGTCCCGGTCGAGCTGTAAGGGGGTTTTGGTCACCGGGCAGACTAAAAGGTTTAATAACTGTTTATCAATCAACATCAGGGCGATCCTTCGGTTCATCATAGGTTTTAAGCGGTACCCCGGGAACCGGGTCTAGACCGCCTGCGCTGCCGGGATGGCAGCGGGCTATTCGTTTGGCACTCAACCAAGCACCACGCCAAGCGCCGTGATGGTGGAGGGCAATCAATGCGTACTCTGAACAACTCGGGTAATAACGACAGCGTGGTCCAAGCAATGGGCTGATCACCCATCGATAAAACTGCACCACGCCGATCAGCAGCCATTTCACCGTTAAGACTCGCGCGACCAAAGTGTGCCTTCGCGGGTATCGTTAATCAGCACGCCGCGGTCGGCCAGTTGCGCGCGAATGGCGTCGGCACCGGCAAAATCACGTTGTTTTTTGGCGGTCTGGCGGGCCGCAATCAGCGCTTCAACTTGCTCGGCACTGATATCGCCCTCTGCCGTCTGACCCTGGAACCAGGTGTCTGCGTCCAGCTGCGCTATATTGAGGAAGTCGGTAATGGCAAAGATCTCCGCCTTCAGTTGGGCGCGCTCGCCGAGGTCATCGGTTTTGAAAAATCGATTGGTCAGCTCGTGTAAGACGGCAAAGGCCTTCGGCGTATTGAGGTCATCGAGCAACATCTGCATAAACGGCAGGGCCATCAGATCGGCGATGGGTGCTGAACCAAGCTCGGCACTGTCGCGCTTGATGGTGTATAGCCGATCGAGCAAGGAACGGCTTTGATGCAGCAGTTGTTCAGACCAGTTCATATTGGATCGATAATGGGCCGATAAGAGCGCCACCCGCACCAGTTCATGCGGCTGCTGGGCCAATAGATCGCGCAGCACGATAAAGTTGCCCAAGGATTTGGACATCTTCTCGCCTTCGATATCGAGCATCGCATTGTGCACCCAGTAGCGGGCATAGGCACCGGGTTGATCGGTGCAGCAGACCCCCTGGGCGAGTTCGTTTTCATGATGCGGAAAGAGCAGGTCGGTGCCGCCGCCGTGGATATCGATGGTCTCACCCAGATGCTTGTGGATCATCGCGGTGCATTCGATGTGCCAGCCTGGTCGTCCGCGGCCCCAGGGGCTGGGCCAACCGGGTTGGTCATCGGTTGACGGCTTCCAGAGCACAAAGTCCATCGGATTGCGTTTGTAATTGGCGATGTCGACGCGTGCACCGGCAATCATATCGTCGGTGTTGCGCTTCGACAACTTGCCATAGTCGGCCAATGAATCGACCGCAAACAGGGCGTGGCCCTCTGCCGCATAGGCATGTCCGCGCTCGATCAAGGTGTTGATCGTGGTGATGATTTCACTGATGTGTTCGGTTGCCTTGGGCACGATGGTCGGCACCAGGTTGCCCAGGGCCACCATGTCTTCATCATAGGCGCTAATAAAGCGCTCGGTGATCACGGAGATATCAACGCCCTGGGCCGCAGCCGCGGCATTGATCTTGTCATCGACATCGGTAAAGTTGCGCGCATACACCACCTTGGGGTAGAGCTGCTGTAGGGTGCGAAACAATAGATCGTAGACCACGGCCGAGCGGCCGTTGCCGATATGGATATAGTTGTAAACGGTGGGGCCACAGACATACATGGTGACCTGCTCGGCGTCGAGGGGTGAAAAGGCTTCCTTTTTGCCGGTCATACTGTTCTGTAATACCAGGGACATGTGCTTTCCATCGATGGAGGTAATCAGCGCGCAGTATACCTCGGGCGAACGGGTCAGGCTAACGGCATCTTAGTGGTTCGACGCGATGGCACCCTTCTGCACACCCTCGAATGCCTTAACGCGCCAGTGATCCTCTGGCGCTTCCTGCTGCAGGGCATTGGCAATATGGCTGGCGATCAGCTCAACGGTACTGTCGGTGGCCATCAGGTAACACTGGTCGGGATTCAACCAGACATCAAAGCGGCCCTGCTCGGCGTCATAGCCGATGTGTTGCAGATGCCTATGGCTAGATGGCATCTGGTCTTCGGCCGTTACCAAGTAGATATCGGCAAAGCGTTTGGCCCATTCCTGTTCACTCTCTATATCACGCTTATGGTTGCGATAGATCTCGATCCGCGAGCGATGACCGTGGCAAATGCGTTGGCAATCGCCCTGATGCTTCTTAAGGCCATGCGAGTAGTGATAAAAATCACCCGCAATCTCCTCAGTGCGCAATTGCAGCGATACCTGACGCACATTGGCGGGGACTAGGGTATTGAGATGGGATTCCAGCAACGGTCGGGCCGAGTCGATGGTCACCTTATCGCTGTCGACAATAAATACCGCCTCACGAGGGCTCTGGTAAACAAAGGCGAGCTCGCCGTCGGGTCGACGATACTCAATGTGTATCTGATTGCCGTCCGCGAGCGTCTCAATAGTCAGGCCAGGCAGGTGCTCCGGCACTACTAGCGTATGGTCCATGCCACTATCGAGCGCCGCCTTGAGCATTTTTTTCACATGGCCAAAGTCGAACACCATACCTTCGTCGTTGAGTTCACCGACCAGCTCGACATCGACGATCCAGCTTTCGCCGACCACGCCGCGTTGCGGGTGAAAGTAACTGAAATCGATGACGGTGAGATTGTTAACAAACAGGCGATTCATGGTGAAGGCTCACTCCGGCGGTAAGGGGTTCGATAGCAAACTAGGCGGGCCTAGTATAGACGGCGGAGGAGTCTAACAGAAAATAGCTTTTGCACTAAGCCCGCGCAGGGGAAATTGACTACTGATGCCATTGTTCGTATTAACAATGTGACCTGATTGCCGCCCTGAACCGAGCATTGGCCACTGGGTCGACATCAGATGAACGACACCGCCATCATCGGAATAATCGAGACGGCCAGAATCAAGCCCATGGTGACATTGAAAATGCGCTGTTGACGGTCGTTTTTGAGCAGCCGTTGGAGCGCACTGCCGGCGAATAACCAACTGCCGACGCAGACCAGGCCGGCCAGCATAAAGGTGATGGCGATGGTCAAGACCTGCGGCAACAGCGCCACATCGTCCACAGTGAAGGCGGCGATGGCACCAATGCTCATAACCCAGGCCTTGGGATTGACCCACTGGAAGAGGACACCCTGGATATAGGTCAGGGGTTTGGCCGTTGTGCGAGTATCTCCGGAGACTCGGGTTAGGGCAATTTTGGCCGCCAGATAGAGCAGATAGGTCGCGCCAATAATTTTGATCAGGGTGTAAGACATCGGCCATTGCGCAAAAATGCGGTCCAAACCGAGACCGAGGACCAGCATCATCACCGGCACCCCGGAAATAATGCCCAACCAATGGGGTATAGAGCGTTGCACGCCAAAGTTTAAGCCGGAAGACAGGATCATCAGGTTGTTGGGTCCGGGTGTGCCGGTGGACGCCACGGCAAACAGCAATAAGGCGATGCTAAAGCTCATCACTGAGCTGCCCGAGCAGAACCGTGTATTGGTAGGGTGGCAAGGGTAGTCATGTAGCGTTCTCGCTATCTTGGGGTGCGCGAATGAAGCCTAAGTCGGCGTTGTTCGGATGCTGATATACAAGACGAGTATATTGACCAGTACCCATAAAGACCATAGCAATCATGCACAGACGTGTCCCAAGCCAGCAGCAATTGAAGACGGGATGTTAGGCCAGTGACTGCTCGACGTCCCCTTTGGCGGATGATAATTGAGGGTGAATTAGTATGCACCCACCAAAGAGGTAGCCCGACACACTCATCAATAAGCATTATTGTCTAAATGACTATAGTAAAAAACGGCCTTTTTTTTTATAATAAATGAATTATTTTAAAACTTTTCCGATTTAAAAAGTTACAAACTTTTGCAGTGACTCTGTGCCTATAGTCAAAAGGGTTACTTAAAAATATAACCGCATCGTTTATCTTTTTTACGTTTAAAAATTAATTCTATATGAGAAGGCCGGCACGCCGGGCGTTTAGGGATTTCAGGGTGGCAGTATATTTTACCTGGCCAATATGGGTATAACCGTTAATGGCCCAGGATGCTTGTCTTTTAGCGCATGTAATTAAATTAATGAAGCGCAGAAATTTTTTCAATCCTAATCATAAAATAGACTCCAATGGTCATGGTCAATATGATGATAAAAGTATTTATTCGATATTAATATAAATAAAAGTATTACTGATAGAATTTTAAGTTAAGGAGGTATATTGTGCACAACAGCTGACCAGAATATGTAAATAGAGCAAGAGCGTTATCTTGTTCATACTTTGAAGTTAATAAGGCCCGAACATCGGCCCTTACGTCAATGTTACCTCAGAGGAGAGTCTGGCAAAGGCTCTCTGACCATACTCATCCCAAAAGCCTTCAAAAACGGACAGGATTTAAGGAAAGGCGTCCAGCTCTTGAAGTAGGCTTAGGATCGACGAATTTAGGCAATAGGTCGGCATGCACTTGTAAAGTGAAAGTAGTCGACAGATGCGCCACATCTTGCGAGTAGCCCAATTTTGTGACCAGGTAAAAGCTGCTAACTGGGCTTTTGATTGTTTGCCTGCGTGCTATTTACGACAAATCCCCAGCTAGGATTGTAATGTGCAGAAATAATGAAGGGATTCCGACCAAACACGTTCTCGTTCCAAATAAGGCGCCAACATGAACACTAAATTGACAACTGTTATCTTATGCAGCCTATTAATCACCGCAACATGGGCGGCAGCAGACGAATATTCATTCGAACAGTTTCTTTTTAAAGATCATTCTGTCTGGTCCGGCGGTGCAGTGGCCATATCAGCGGGCGCAACAATTTCAAATGCAATCGGTGCCGCCGGCGCAGTTTCGGTGGGCGCATGGGCAGAGACTGCCAGGATAACCTCGTCCGCCGCGGTTGACGTAGCCGCTTACGCTAATACCGGCGATCTGGTAGCAGGTGCCGCCGCTGCTACAGGTCAAGGGTCTGTGGTGAGCAGTATTTCGTCTGGCAGCGCTGTATCCATCGGCGCAGCATCTTCGGTTGGGGCGTTCGGTGGCCCCTATGGACCGGTATTTTCCGAGGCCGCCACGGTAGTGGGTGCGGGTGCGTTTGTGGGGAATATCTATGCCGGAGCAGCGGTCACCCTAGGCGCGGGTTCTCAAACAGCGCAGGTCTATGCCGGTGCTGCGATAACGGGAAGCGGATCGGAGGCTTCTTTTGCCTATACCGATACTATCAGCGCTCGGCCGGCGATTGTCTTTACCGATGGGCAAGACGGTATAGCGAATATAATCGATGCTCAAGCCGTATTATTTCAGCTTACCCCCAATGAAATACTAGGCGCCGTGGCTATGGGCGGAGCAGTTTATCGGCCCGGTGTCTATCAGGGCACTGCTGCTACCGTTGCTGCGGATTCGGTTGTGACCTTCGATGCTGAAAATTCAACTCAGGTTCAATTTTGGATTATTAACCTTAGCTCCGCATTGACCGTGGCCGCAGGCAGTGAATTTAAAATAATCAACGTTGGCAGCGGTGGTGCTGTGGTCATTTGGAATATAGGTGGTGCGCTGACTCTGGGTGCGGGGTCATCCTTCATTGGTACTGCTTTTATTAATGGCGCGGTCACCGGAGCGGGAGCCGCCGTTTGCGGGAACTTATGGGCCACTGCGGCCATTGCTATTGGCTCCGTGACATCTGAGTCGGGCGGACTGAATTGCGCCGTCGATGTGAACGAGATTGGCATCTACAACGGCATTGCCACCTATAGCGGCTATATGGGCCAAGCGAGCACGGAAGCCCTCGCAGAAGCTGAGGCCTTGGCGCTGGCTGAAGCAGAAGCTTTAGCAGAAGCGCAGGCCTTGGCGGAGCAAGCACTGGCGGAGAGTCTAGCGGTAACGTTGGCCCAGGCTCAGGCGGAAGCGCTCGCTCAGGTTCAGGCCGATCAAGCACGTTTGGCAGCCGAAGCGCTGGCTCAGGCCTTGGCTGATGAAGCATTGGCTCTGGCGCAATCGGAGAAGATTATCGCGCAGCAAGCCCTAGCCTTGGCGCAGTCCGAAAAAGCCTCTGCGGAGCAAGCGTTGGTTCAGGCGCAGTCTGAAAAAGCGGTAGCGGAGCAAGCTTTGGCGCAAGCCTTGGCGACAACCGTTTTGGCACAGCAGGGCTTGGCAGATGCAGAGTCTGAACTTCTCGTGCAGGCCGCACAGGCCCTGTTAGAGGCAGAGCTGCTGGCACAGTCAGGGGCCGAGATTCTGGCCATAGCCGATCAAGCGCTGGCGCAGGCTCAAGCAGAGAAGGCAGAGGCGGATACGCTGACGCAATCGCAATGGGTGACGCTAGCCTTGGCAAACCAGGCGCTGGCAGCTGCGCAAAGCCAAGCTCGAACTCTGGCCCTAGTGCATGCCCAAGCTTTAAAGGAGCACCAAACGGAAACCTTGGCGCAGGCGGATGCACTAGAAGCGGCGCAGGCGGAGATTTTGGCCCAAGCAGAGACATTAACGTCAGCCGAGGCTGAGGCCGAGTCCCAGTTGGCGCTATTGGCGGTGGCCCAGGCGGAGATTCTGGCCCAAACGGATAGTTTGGCGTTAGTCGAGGCGAACGCCTTGGCTGGAGCTGAGGCAACTGCATTGGTGCACGCACAGACTTTGGCATTGGCGCAGGCTGATATGCAAGCGCAGGCCGAGACTCTGGCGCAAGTCGAGTCTGAGATCCTGGCACAGGCCGATATTTTGGCCCAAGCCCAGGCAAATATGGCGCAGGCGCAGGCGCTCGCGCAGACGCAAGCGGAGACAGTAGCGCAGGCTGAAGAGGCGTTGAGCGCGGCCAGAGCATTGGCGCTGGAACAGGCCGAGACCGCGGCTCAAGCTGAAATTTTGGCACAAGCGGCTATAACAGCGCAGGTAGAAAATCTAGCCCTAGCGGAGGCGGAAATCCTCGCACAGGCGGAGAGGGCATTAGCCCAAGCGGAGTCCCTGGCTCAGGCTGAAGCTGAGATACTGGCGCAGGTAGAGCAGGCGTTGGTGGAAGCGGAGACGCTGGCGCTGGCCCAAGCTAAAATTTTGGCACAGGCGGAACAGGCGCTAACGCAAGCAGATATTCTTGCGCTCGCCGAGGCGCAAATTCTGGCGCAGTCGGAATCTCTAGCACAAGCCGAGACTGAAATCCTGGCGCAGGTGAACAGAGAGCTGGCCCAGGCCGAAATTCTAAACCTGGCCGAAGCGGAGACTCTAGCGCAGGCGGAGATTCTAGCGCAGGCGCAGCAAGCCCTTGCCGACGCTCAGACCGAGGCGCTGACCGAGGCGCAAATTTTGGCGCAGGCTCAACAGGCCTTGACGCAAGCGCAAACGGCTCAGGCGCAGGCTCAGGCATTAGCCGTAATTCAGGCTGAAAGGTTAGCAGCGACACAGGCGGAAACTCTCGAGCAAGCGGAAACTGAGATTCTGGTGCTGGCGGAATTTATAGGGCGGGCAGAAGCTGAAATTATAGCCCAGGCGGAAATTCTAGCGCTAGCCGAAATCGAGACTCAAGCCCAGGCAGGCATATTGGCGCTGGCTGAACAAGCCTTAACCCTGGCCCAAGCAGCTCAAGCGCAGACTGAGGCGCGCGCGCAGACTCAGGCTGAGACACTAATCTTGGCTGAGGCAGAGATTGCAACGCAGGCTCAGAATGCCCTGACCCAGGCTGAGAGATTGGCGCAAGCAGAACAAGCCGTAACGCGGGCCCAAGTCGCGCAAGTCCGAGCCGAGGCCCTTGAACAGGCTGAAACGGCGCTATTGAGCGAAGCCGAGCAAGCTCTAACGCTTGCTCAAGCTGCGCAGGCGAATGCGGAAGCCCGAGTGTTGACTCAAGCAGCAACGCTAACCTTGGCAGAAGCGGAAATTGTAACTCAAGCTCAGGATGCACTGGCACAGGCTGAAATATTAACACTGGCCGAAGATGAGATCATCGCGCAGGCTGAAATTCTAGCTCTGGCCGAAGCCGAGATTCAAGCCCAGGCAAGGATATTCGCGCAAGCAGAGCAAGCCCTAACGCTAGCCCAAACTGCTCAGGCGAATGCGGAAGCCCGAGTGGTGGCTCAAGCCGAGACGCTAACTCTGGCAGAAGCGGAAATTGTAACGCAGGCACAGAACGCTGTGACCCAGGCGGACGTTTTAGCGCTGGCCCAGAGTGAGATTTTAGCGCAGGCCGATATTCTCGCGCAGGCCGAAACGGAGACTCAAGTCCAGGCCGAGATATTGGCGCAAGCCGAACAGGCTTTAACGCGGGCCCAAGCTGCGCAGTCGCAGTCGGAAGCGCGAGCGCTGACCCAGGCCGAGACGCTAACTCTGGCAGAAGCGGAAATTGTAACGCAG
>NZ_CEYAVF010000029.1:35732-49012 GCF_982785585.1 Reinekea sp.
AGCGCTGACCCAGGCCGAGACGCTAACTCTGGCAGAAGCGGAAATTGTAACGCAGGCACAGAACGCTGTGACCCAGGCGGACGTTTTAGCGCTGGCCCAGAGTGAGATTTTAGCGCAGGCCGATATTCTCGCGCAGGCCGAAACGGAGACTCAAGTCCAGGCCGAGATATTGGCGCAAGCCGAACAGGCTTTAACGCGGGCCCAAGCTGCGCAGTCGCAGTCGGAAGCGCGAGCGCTGACCCAGGCCGAGACGCTAACTCTGGCAGAAGCGGAAATTGTAACGCAGTCTGAAATTGCCCTCAGCCAGGCGGCAATTCTTGCGCAGGCCCAGAGTGAGATTTTAGCGCAGGCGGAAATGTTGGTGTTAGCCGAAACGAAGATTCAGGCCCATGCAAAGACGCGAGCGCTAGAGGAAGATTCTCGGGCGCTGGCGGTGATAGAAGCACGCGCACTGGCTGACGCTGAGGCGGAGATTATAGCGCAGGCAGAAGTTTTGACGCAGGCGGAGGAGGCTTTGGTAATAGCTCAAGAGGCGCTGGCACTGGCTCAGACTGAGAAGGCGCTGGCTGATACGCAGTCGTTAGAGTGGACCGCAACACTAGCCGAAGCGCAGACGCTAAATGATGAGAAAACATTAGCGTTGGTTAACGCGAAGAAGCTCGCCCTGGCCGAGGCGGAGACCTTGGCGCAGGCGCAGGCAGAGATCCTCGCGCTGGCGGAACAGGTGCTGGCCGAAGCGGAAACGTTGGCGCAGGTTGAGAGATCACTGTCTCTGGCGAAGTCAGACAAGTTACAGTCGGAGGCCCAGGCTGAGAAGCTGGCCCTAGCCGAGGCGCAGACACTGGCCCAGACGGTGCAGGCCTTAGTTGAGGCCAAGTCGCTGGCGGAAACGCAGACGCAGGCATTGGCGCAGGCGCAGGCACAGTCGGAGACTGAGGCCCTTACGCTGGCGCTGGCCGAGAATAGTTTGGCGCAGGCGCAGGCGCAGGCTTTAACCCAGGCGGATATTCTGGCCGAGGCTGAGACGCAAGCCGTAACCCAAGCTGAGATCCTGGCAGAGGCCGAGCAGGCGTTGATTGCGGCGGAGACGCTGGCTTATACACAGGCGGAGACGCTGCTCCAAGTCGAGAGCGAACTCGCGGAGGCAAATGCATTAGTGGAAGCGCAAGCAGAAGCCGAAACGCAGGCGCAGGCGCAGGCCGAAATTCTCGCCCAGGCGGAGCTGCTTGCCAGGGCCGAGGCGGAGAATTTGGCGCAGGCCGAGCAAGCATTGGCGGACGCAGAAGCCCAAGCTTTGGCCGAGGCCCTAGCCTTAGCCGAGGCCGAACAAGTGCTAGCAGCTTCTGAGTCGGAGAAGGCGTTGGCCGAGTCGGAGACCAGGGCCCAAGCGGAAATGCTCGCGCAATCTGAGGAATTGGCACTGGCCCAGGCAGATATTTTAGCCCAAGCAGAGCAAGCTCTGGCCCAGAGCGAGGCCCTGGCCGAGGCTCAAACAGAGAAACTGGCCCAGGCGGAGCAGGCTCTGGCCCAGGCGCTGGCGGAGATGGCACAATTGCAACAGGCACTGTCCCAAGCGCAGACTGAGCCAGAGAAGCTGGCGCAGGCTGAACTTTTAACGCAGGCGGAGCAGGCCTTGGCATTGGCCCAAGCGGATAAGGGCCAAGCAGAACAGGCACTGGCACGGGCTAAGACTGAGCAGGCCGAGGCCGAGGCTCAAGCCTTGACGCATGCGGAGACGCTGGCGGACGCGAAGACATTAGCACTGGCTGAGGCTGAAAAATTGGCGCAGACCGAGCAAGCGTTGGCGCAGGCGCAGGCGCAGAACGAGGCGGCAGCGACACAGGCAGAATCACAAGCTGAGACGTTGGCGCAGACGGAAAACGCATTGGTAGCTGCTGAAACGCAGGCCCAAGATCAGGCGGAGCTGTTAGCGCAGGCGGAGACCCTGGCGCAGGCCGAAGAGGAAGCTCTGGCGCAAGCGGAGATCGCGTTAGCGGAGGCGGATATGCTAGCCCAGGCAGAAAAATCGTTGGCCGAAGCCGAGGCACAGATTCTGGCGCAAGCGGAGACGCTAGCGCTGTTCCAGGCGGAACTGCTCGCACAAGCCCAGATTCTGACGCAGGCCGAGGCAAAGATTTTAACGCAGGCTGATACCTTGGCCCAGGCCGAGCTCTTGGGGCTTGGGGATGGCCAAGACGATTCGCCTGTAACGGAAGATGCATTGGCGACACCAGCACTCGTCAACGAACCAAGCGACTAGGTTGACCCTATATGGCCGTCGTTAGTCCAGGCGGCCATTAACAGGGCGAAAACTCCATCAATTGCAGTTCGCATAGGTCGACTCATTGATGGTGCAGCCCCTACTCATTAACACAATAAGACGACATTGGTCGCTATGCCCCTTCCTAGTTAGACCCCCTCACGCGTTACAGCCTTGGTCAAATTCAGTTTTAGCTTGCGCTCACCCTCTGGAATGGCAGAATCAATCGTCATCATCTGTCATTGTTCCGTACCATGGCTCCGAAAGCTAAGCATTAATGAAGGTCCCAGCATGAGTACCAAACTGATTACCCGAGCCGGCCATGTGCAATTGCAGGCGGAATTGCATCAGCTGTGGAAAGTCGAACGACCCGATGTCACTCTTAAAGTGACCTGGGCTGCCAGTCTGGGCGACCGCAGCGAAAACGCCGACTACCAATACAACAAGAAACGCCTGCGCGAGATCGATCGACGGGTGCGCTACCTAACCAAGAGCTTGGAGCTGTTGCGTATTGTCGACTACGTTCCGGAACAGGAGGGTCGGGTTTTTTTCGGTGCTTGGGTGCAGGTTGAGAATGAGGCCGGCGAGCAGCTACGTTTTCGCGTGGTCGGGTACGATGAGATTTTTGGCCGTAAAGACTATATCTCGATCGACAGCCCAATGGCCCGGGCGTTGCTGAAAAAACAGGTCGATGATGAGGTACCTGTGGTTACCGGCGCGGGTACCGTAACCTGGTTGATCAACGCCATCGAGTACGACAAGTTGTCGAATCCCGCCTAGCCCTTCTCACGCTTACCGCGCACTATCTCGCGCACCACAAAACCATTCGGATTGAGCTGGTCGGCCACGCTCTGCTGGTAGGTGATTTGAGGTGCTGTTACGGTTCACTTTGGTTCTGTGACTGCGTTTTTTAACACTATTTGATGGAGCCGTAAACGACCCAAAAGTATAGAAATAATAGGTAAATAACGCCGTTAGGCGTTGCGGGGTATTTTATTTTAGATTGATACTTAAATTATTTTTATAATAATAAACGCTTTAATCGTAATTATTTTGTTTACAGCTTAGAATAAAATTTGTTA
Source organism: Reinekea sp. (assembly GCF_982785585.1). Taxonomy (NCBI): domain Bacteria; kingdom Pseudomonadati; phylum Pseudomonadota; class Gammaproteobacteria; order Oceanospirillales; family Saccharospirillaceae; genus Reinekea; species Reinekea sp. The sequence continues at coordinate 39,075 of NZ_CEYAVF010000029.1, forward strand.
TTGTTTTTTCAGTCGGCAGAGTGTTATCAAGGATTGGTAGCGCGGGACTTTTTTACAGCGAGGGATAGCTTTATATGAGACAAACCATCCAAAGTCAGCTGCCAATCTGCGAGCTAAAATATTCTAACCAGCTTTCAGCTTTCCAAGTCATCGGCATCGTGACCGATCTTGCCAATTATCACAGCCAATACGGCGAACAGTCTGTTTTCGATTTTATCTCTCGGTTGACACCAATGCTGGAAACAGGGCAAGCAAAAATATTCTTCGATGATGAGCATCGCCCTTATGGTTATGCAAGCTGGGTCTTGATACCTGAAAACATACACCAATCCATGTTGGCCGGTGAAGGAAGTGAAGCTGAATTAGCGGCATATTTCTCCGAAACTACCGGAGATCGATTGTGGTTCTTCGATTTTCTGTGCCCGTTTTGCACTCCATTAATGATGTTCCAATGGCTTAAGCAGGAATTAGCTTGCCATACCAACGCCTACTTAGGGCGGTATGCATCAGGAAGCGGTAATGCGGTAAGGAGGTTATGGTAATGAGTTCACTAAACAGGCAAGAATCAACCCCGTTTGCCATCGGATTCCATGAAGCGCTGGGTACAATGATGTGGCTAATGAAGCATGCGGACTACCACAGTCAATGGCCTCTATGGAGTGTAGATCAGGACGTCGTGCCGGCCCTAGTGTATGGGCAATATAAGCTATACTTTGACGAGCATTATAATCCAGTCGGATTCGCATCCTGGGCATGGCTGGACAAAGACTCCAAACAACAGGTACTTGCCAATAAAATACCTTTGCAAGTGGAACAGTGGAACGGTGGTAGGCATTTGATGTTTGGCGATTTTATAGCCCCATGGGGACATGCCAAATTTATTCTGAGAGACTTGCGAACCCAAGTGTTTCCCGAGTACAAAGCGTTCAGTCTTGGCCGACATCAGGATGGTAGCATCCGGAAGGTCTATCACTGGAAGGGCTCTCTCTTTACAGATGGCGTCACAAGTGAACAAAGGAGTATCAACAAAAAACTGTGGGCCCAAACAGGCTGACAGAAAAAGAATTCAGCGAGCACGCTCTACCAAAAACCGTGCTCGCCGAATGCCCCCTTAGGGGTTTTATAAACCCAAAAAACATTAGTCAATAAGGAAATAAGAGTATGTCAAACGTTTATAAGCAACTCAACTGTTTCGATGGAATCGCTGGTGCGGCCTTTGGTGGCGGTAGCGGCAGTGGTTCCTCAAAAAAGAAAAAGAAGAAAAATAACGAGCAAGTCTATATCGGTGGCCATGTTGGGTATGTGAGCAAAACGCCGACCTCTCAAGATCGGAATGATCAAGGGGCTATTTTAAATAAAAGTAAATTCAAAGCGGAAGGGGGGGGCTGTACAACAGAAAACGAAGTGGCCTTTTCCGCCGGCGTAGTTGGGGTATTTGCTGTTAATCCGTATGTTACCGTCCCGGCAGCTGTTGTGGGCACTTTGGCCGCTTCCAAATCTTTTCATGAATGTGGTGGTTTCTAGAAACTTTAGCGGCCCTGTCAGAGGGTCGCTTTCTATGTGTATAGGGTTATTATGAAATACAGGTACTTAAAATATACTTTACCATTAGCTTTTTTGCCGATATATCGTTTTGATCGTTCCGAACTATCCCAATTTTGGGATGTGATTTTCTTGTTTTGCTTGCTTCTTAGTGGATTCGTTTTAGGATATAAGGTCGATAAGGACTTCAAGGAGTTAGAGGGGAGAGGAAGTAAATTTAGAAAAAATGAAAAGATAGATAAGTCAGAGTAAGGTATTTTTGGATTATACAAAATAGCCTTTAGGCGAATAATGAAATTTTCGATGAGTTTTTCTTGGTGGTCGATTGTTTTAAATGCATCGCTTAGAGGATATTTTATTTTATAACAGACTTTTTTGAATGCAGGCAATTAAGAAAATCTATATTTTTAGTTGCCACTGGTAGAATTGCAAGAATTTAGTTGTGGGCTCAAAAAAGGAAGCAGAATGTTAGCATCGAAAGCACCGGTAAAAATCAAGGAAGGCTCACTCTTTCAGTTTGAAGAGGCATTTCGACTGTTGAACCAATCGGACAGTATTATCCTTGTGCTTTCTCAGTCTATCATAGAGGGATATATAGCTTCTAGCTTGGTTCTAAAAAAAATCAACACGCTTAAAGATTTGCGATGTTCGTGGAAAAAAATCGATTCCATTCCCAAGTCCCTTAAAGCCCAAACGGTTTGGGTAGTCTTTTCAGATGAAGGTGATACGTATCTCGTAAAGAAACTGGGTGGAAATAGGTTTCGATTGTCTACCTATGATCACAGCGGTGTGGAGGTAGAAACCTATGAAGACGCGTTGGGTAACCTTACTAAAGACCTAGGCCTTACATCGTCAGGCCTTGTTATCGAGCCAGTCCAGAAAACATCAAAATCTGAAACCTCAACCAGCTATGTGCTACGGCACTTTTTGATTCAAAAATCCACAGCCAAGGTTATTATTAGCATATCGCTGGTCATTGCGCTGTTGGGCTTGGCAACCCCTCTCGGGTTTCAGACGTTCACCGATAAAATTCTTCCATATTCCGCTCAAGGATCCTTGCTTGTGGTTGTCGCTCTATTGCTTCTGGCCGCAATCGCTACTAGCGTATTTCAGTGTTTCCGTGATTACTAGGAAAGCATTCTATTTGCAAAGTATCAGAACGGTCTTGGCAAGGAGGTATTCAGTCGACTATTGTCGATGAATGTCCCTTACTTCGATAGCCAGAAAGTCGGCGACTTGACCAAGCTGGTCGATCAAATCGAAGAGGCTTCAAACTTCCTGGTTCGACAATTACTCTCGTCTGTTATATCCATTTTGTCTCTGTTAGTCGTTTTGCCTTTTCTGTTCTTTTATAGTCCAATGCTCTCTTTCATCGTAATTGGCATCGGTCTATTAATGGCTTTGACAGTTGGTGTTTCGCTTAAACCGTTACGTGATCGAGTTCAAAAAGCCTACACCTACGACGCTTCATATCAATCCACTCTAATCGAAATGGTTAAGGGCATGCGCACTATCAAATCCTTAGCAAACGAGTCACACTTCAGGCACAAAATAAATATTTGCCTAGAAACAAACCTCTATGGTGGCTTCCATATCGCACGGCTTGGTCATATAGTTCGAGCCATTGTAAACTTTCAAAGTCAATTAATAACCATCGCGGTTATCTTCTTTGGTGCCCAAGCGGTATTTGCAAGCGAGATGACCATCGGGCAGTTGATCGCCTTTAACATGATGGCTGGCAATGTTGTTTCCCCGCTGATCTCGCTGGTTATGACGGCTAGTGGCTGGGAAACCTTTAAACTCGCTAAAAAGCGCTTGGAGGAACTCCAGCCGCCAGAGCCGATCGCTTTGTCGGTTTCGGGCGATGATCTCGACTTGAATGGCCCCATCGAATTCGAAGATGTCTGGTTTCAATACCCAGTCATCACTTCCGAAGAATTTCAACAACCCAATCAATATGTTCTGAAGGGCATTAACCTGACTATCCAGTCGAACGAGATCATAGGAATCGTGGGAGGCAGTGGCTCCGGTAAATCGACCCTAGTCAATTTGCTGCTTGGTTTTTATAAGCCCACGAGCGGAAAAATCAAGATCAATGGCTACAATATCGACCAAATTCCGCCCGAGGTGCTCAGGGCACGTATCTCCTCCGTTCAGCAAACAAGCTTCCTGTTCAATACGTCGGTACTTGAAAACGTTCATTTAGGTCGACTGAACTCTACCGTGGCCGATATACATCAGGCCCTTGAGGCATCCGGCAGCTCAAGCTTCGTTGATGACATGTCACAAAAGTTTCTGACCCAGTTGAGCGAAGATGGCGGCAACCTTTCCGGTGGTCAGCGCCAACGCCTAGCGATCGCACGTGCTTTGGTTCGTAAAAGCGATATTCTATTGTTCGACGAGGCCACTAGTGCCCTGGACAACCGAACAGAGGAAACTATTAAGGAAACCATCTACCAAGCCTGCCAAGACAAAACCGGCATTATCATTGCTCACCGATTAAATACACTTTCTTATTGTAATCGCATAGTGGTAATGCAAGCTGGCGAAATTGAAGTGGTCGGAACACACCAGGAGTTACTCAAGGGCGAGAACAGTTACCAGGCGATGTGGGATGCCATGCTCAAACGGGATTCAGCGCTAGACCGTCTAGCATTACAAGCCGGTCAGCCCATAACCAATGCCTTAACGCCTGGCTCGGACCGGGAGCTCGGCGATGCGTTATAGCTTTAGCGAAATACACACCCTGAACTTGCTCAACGATAACTCGGAGTTCAGTAAGCGCTTCAAAACGCCGGGCGACCTCAAGATCATGATACTTATTATACTGTTGGTCATTGTGACTGCGGTAATCTGCGCCTCATTTTTTAAAGTAGATAAAATTGTACCCGCTCAGGGCGTTCTGGAAACCCGGGCCAAACTTTTTGAAGTGCGCGCACCTCTGCAGGGTTTTGTGAAATCTATCCACGTAAAAGAGGGCATGTATGTCGAGCCTGGGGATACTCTGGTTACCTTCGACACGGAACAGATGGATCGAGAACTGGAGCGCTTTGAACAGGAATTGATGACCCTGAGCCGTTCCGTCTGGACGGACTTTTACCAGATTGATGATTGGCTGGAAGAAGCTACTCAGACTGCACTGAGGAGCAAACTAGCCTCAATCCCTAACCCGGTCGACCCGATGGGCTTTCGCAGTTACCTCGAACGGGCTCTAGGTGACTCCCTTGCGTCCTTAGATCAATCCTTCCGTGGCATTGAAACCCGTTATACCAATCTGGAACGTCAGATCCGTTTGCTTGATGAGACTATTGCAATGGAGCATCGCGACTTAGCACGTTTCAAGAGGTTGAGGGACCAGGGCATAGAAAGTAGCAGTAAGGTTGACCAGCAGGAACTTCGGTTACTGGAATTGCAGTCAAACCGGGCAAGTCTGGACTCCGATCTGGCCAATACGAGTACTGAGCAGGACAAACTCGTGGTCGAGCGGAATAAACTGAAGGATGACTTTATTCTTGAGCGCTTGGTGAGGCTTCAGGACCAACTGGATCAGTTTAGCCAGGCTCAAAGTCGTTTGGCTAGTAAGCAGCGAGAACGAAACGATATGAATGTGCGTGCGCCATTCGCAGCCATAGTCGATGAAGTATTGGCTCGGGGCGAGCACGAAGTCATGGACGGCGGCATGGCACTTCTAAAACTCCGCCCTCGTTTTGACCAAGAAGACTTACAAATCGAGATCCAGATTCCTTCCAACTATGCCATCTGGGTAGAACCGGGTATGGAGTTCCGTGCCAGCTCACTCGGAAGTAACCCGGACGACCATGGGCGCCTGCACGGAACTATAGGGTTTGTTTCAGAATCGTCGGAAGTCGTAGAGGGTAATCGGATATACCGTATGACCGGCACGATAACCCTGTTAGAAGTCAATAACCCCGAGACCTTTCTGCGGCCAGGCTTGCAGTTAAGGGTGGAAATAAAAGCCGGTGAACGACGCTTGATCAACTATTTATTCGATCCGTTCACCAAATATTTCCGAACAGCTTTGAGTGAACCCTCCTAATGGCGAACGAGAAATGGATAAAGCAAGCAGCATGGATTCAGTTGGTTATGATTTCTGGTTTAATGCCGCTGGCTAACGTTAAGGCTGAAACCCCCGAGACACTGGACTTGAGAGCTTACCTGGAAGCAACGTTGCAGTATCATTTAGAGCAGCATGAGTATCATGTGCTGGACCAGGCGGAACGACTCAGTCTTGAGGATGGCCAGCGCTACTTCTGGCCCAAGATAACAGCGCGTTCGAGTTACGACGAAGTCACATCTGAAACCTTTACTGTGCCAACCAGCCGTAACGTCCTCAGTGGAATTACCACAGGCCTGGACACTAGCTGGACCTCTTGGTTGGGCACTGACATAACTTTGGGGCTGGAGCATAAGTATGGCCGTCAACTTGGCAAGGTGAGTCAGGGGATCCCTGAAGACAAATTGCAGGTAGATAATTTCAGCATTGAAATCTCTCAGCCATTGCTGAAACACAATAGCCCATTTTACAACCGTTTACCCTTGCTTCGGGCTCAAAAACAGTGGCAGCTATACCATATCAATGGTGAACTGGGTCGGCTGGCCTTGCTAAGAAGCGCCATGCTCGATTACCTGAAAGTTCAGGAGTCCTATGATCGACTCCAGATTCAGAAAAACAGATTGAAACACATTCAATCCGTTGGCGATTCGGTCAGTGTTCTGGTTGAAGAGGGTCGTAGCCTCCCCATCGACCGAGACCTGGCACAACTGGATGTACGTCGCCAAGAGCAATCCATAGCCAGCGCTCGTCAAGTCGTTCATCAAAACCAATACGCCTTGACACTCCCCTGGGTAAGTAGTGACAACATTCAGGTCGTGCCGCTGACCTCTTTGACTGTTCTTATCGACTGGTTGCTGCCGGTTTTAGATGAGTTGCCGCTTGCTAACCATCATCCAGAGTACCGCAAGCAGCAACTGAACCTGGAAGGCGCGCAACTGGAGGAGAGGGCCCGTCAGCGCGACCATTGGCCTGAGTTGAGCGCTTACTACCGCTTTGAAAAAGACTTCCGAGAGAGATTACCAGATGAAGAAAACCAATCCTGGGGGCTTCGCTTCAGCTACGATTTTTTTGACCTTAAGACTCGCGAAGATCAAGCGCGCCTGGGCGCTGAGGCCTCTATAGCACGCAGGAATGCTGAAGATCAATTGAAACGCCTGAATTGGGAAGCCAATCGGCTCCGTCAATCTTCGGAAGCCAGCCTCGCTGAACTCGAACTGGACAATCAGGTTGTAGAGTTAAGTCAGCGCGCCGTAGCGTATGAATTAGCTAGATACTCAGAAGGCTTGGCCAGCTATGACGATGTTCGAAATCGCCAGCTGGACCTTCTCGATCGACAATTGAGTGCACAGGATACCAGCGCAAAACTGGCTCGGGAGTTGATTGAGCTGGCCTACAACCATCAATGGGATTGGCTGAACCGCCTGCCTTGAACGAAGAAAGCCACTGCGAACCCGACAAGAACAGGACATACACCATGACACAACCAACCATTATATATTGCTCAGCCGCCGAAGAACTTGCTGAACTTATCCGCCATGGCTTCGAAAATCCGGAAGGTATCTCAGGCCGGGTGTTGTTCCATATTTGCGCAGAAGAGCTAGCTCATCCATTGGCCATAGTGTTCACGGATTCCGAACTCGACATCCGATACGAATGGCTTGAGCAACCCGATGCTACCTTGACACTTCCCCTAGCCACGGCCGAACACATCGCCAGTAACATCACCGAGGTAGACTTTCGCGACCCGGAAATCGTTGGCAAGATCCATTTGGATGGTGATGTGGGCCTAATCAATCATATTGTAAAGTCTCTGTTGCGCCCCTCACAAGACACACTTGAACGCTTTGATCTGGCTGAACATTTGGTATCGGATGCCTACAACCTAGTTGAGGTGCCGCGATTTACAAATCCTTCCGAGTTGGAAATACTTGAATCCCTCGCCTTGGGGCAGCCGATGATCATTACCCACTTAGAAATGCCTGAATCCCATCATCGTTGGTCGCTGCAACGGCTAGTCGCTGAATATGGTGATGTCCCATTACGTGTTCGGTCGGCGACTCACAAAGAGACCGTTGCCGAATTCATAGAACGACTGACTTCTGTAGATACCAAAAGCCAGCCAATCATCGAGGGGCATACCAAGGCCTACACAGAAGGCTGTTCCTTACCAGAGCCGATGCACAAAGACTTTCTGCCTAATTACTTCAGTAGGGATGACTATATTGAGCCCCAGATCTGGTTAGGCGCCGTGCCTGTGAATGTGCCTGCTAGTAGCCTCCATCATGATCCCCTCGATGGTTTTCTGTACCAGATTATGGGGCGCAAGAAGTTTGTGCTCTACCCGCCGAGCCAAGCATCTAATCTTTATCCGATGAAAGCGTACAATCACTACCAAGCCTGTTGGGTTAAACCCGAAGCTCCCGATTTGGAGCGTTTTCCTGATTTCGCACAAGCTCGTGGAATAGAAGTCGTTCTAAAGCCGGGTGAATTACTGGTTCAACCTGCTGGGTGGTTTCATGCTGTGTACTGCCTTGATTCACCCACCTTTTCAGTGAGCTATTTTTTAAGACACTAGGCGTATTCAGTACCCCGGTAAATAAGACAAGAGTGAAAAAAATGGGTTTAACGACAGTAGATGGCGACCAATGGAGCTTGAATCTGATTGAGTTATTTTTAAAATCCTCTTCACAAAAAAATTGGCAAGATAGTGTAAGCGTTGAGATAACTGCGTTGGAGTTGGGACTGCCTAGTCAATCCAGTGAGGAAAGGTTTCAATTGTTGATGCGTCTGGACCATAAAATTGGCAGCGTGTGGAGTGCGATAAATCTTTTCAGCTTACAGCTATCAGAACATTCCGTTGATTCAGATATGGAGTTCTGGCTCATTAAAGTCAGTCGAAAATTAGTCGATCAAATGGAAGAGTTTTGTCATTCCATTTCAGGTCATAATGCCTTTGTACCGGATATAATTAGGCTTTGGGCTGAGTTGCTACAAGTGGAAAGGCAATTCACTAACCTTAAAAATTCATACAGAGATATTGGCAAAGGCTCGGCATCTTCATCAAGTGGACTATTAGAACGGCGTCAAATAGACCCTGAAGCCAATGCTTTTCATATTCGCTTGAAGCAAAACGGCCTAAACCAGAGTAGTGCCGAATTTACAGAAGAGCACGCAAATGAAAGTCGCGCTTACTTTGACTCACTTTTATTAGAACTGGGTGCGAGATCAGCTTGGCTTTCAGATATCCGTCAGTTTGAAATGGATCAGTTCCGTATTTGTGAACTGGATTGGCGAGATGCATTGGAATTGGTTTGCTCATCTTTTAAGTTCATTCACCTACTGTGCGAGACATATCTGAACGATATCATCAAAAACCAACACATTAGATTCCTGAAAGAACAAAACCAGCCAGACATGTGCGTTGACACTCCTTTTGGAAGCTTTGTTCAACTGTACTTTGATGGAAGCCTCAACGGCTTGGTCAGATTGGTCCATGAATTAGGACACGCTATACACCAAAGGCTGCATCGGGAGTCAACTATGGGTGTTATTCCGCTAACCGAGGTTGTCAGTGAGACCTGGGCCATGGCGTTTGAAAACAGATTTCTGGAGCATCTGCGTACCTGTTGCCCCGAGTGGGTGGCTCAGGTTGATGCCTTTCGAGGGTTTCAACGGATTGAGATGAGTAATAGACACCGAATGCTCACACGGTTCGAACACTCTTTGCATGCAAAACAAATCCAAAATGAAGCCGACATTGATGAATTATGGCTGCAAGTTAACCATCGATTTTATGGGCCTAATATTCATTTCGAAACTGAATTTCAGTCTGCATGGAAGGACGTTGGACATATATTTATTGCACCTTTCTATCTCTCCGTTTATGCCGAAGCAAAGGAACGCGCCGATTTGTGTGATCTTAGCTCTATGATTCAGGCTTATTGTTCTAAAAGGAACTGACATGTGGATATCCATATCGATCGTGATCTCTCAGTGTCATTAAGCGTGAACATCATTATTACGTTGGCGCGAATACTATTATATTAAAGCGTTGAAGCGAGAATTAAGCCGAAAGATCGCGCATTGGCGCAAACCGCGGCCATCCTGGTGCCCCAAAAAAGCCTAGGCTAGTCAAGGCAACGGTGAAGACGATTCAGGGTGATCGGACACCGAGCAACGCTTATGAGCCTGGTGAGCGAGGGGCCTGAAAAGTGGCGCTCGGCAGTCCAAAGTCTGCGCCATCTTGGGTATTAGCTCTGAGCACACCCCGCCTAGCCCTTCTCGCGCTTACCGCGCACTATCTCGCGCACCACAAAACGAT
>NZ_CEYAVF010000030.1:0-41317 GCF_982785585.1 Reinekea sp.
CAGGTGGAATAGTACTGAGATCTTGAATGGGTCGGAGCAGAGGGATTCGGACTGGACCGCATTCGGCCACGACCCTGGGGTCTGGCGGTTCGCGTCGAGCAGGTGGAATAGTACTGAGATCTTGAATTGGTCGGAGCAGAGGGATTCGAACCCCCGACCCTCTGGTCCCAAACCAGATGCGCTACCAAGCTGCGCTATGCTCCGACTTCAAGATAGATACCTTTGCAGATACCAATACTATGGCGGTGAGTGAGAGATTCGAACTCTCGAAACGATTCCTCGTTTACACGCTTTCCAGGCGTGCTCCTTAAGCCACTCGGACAACTCACCTAACAAACTGAACAGGGTATAGACAGTTCATGCCGTGCCAGCGATGCTAAAAAGTAAACATCACTAAAACGGTGCCGAACTTTAGCTAAAATAAACCCGGATGGCAAGGATTGTTTAAAGAAAACAATGGCTTAGCACTAAGGATCTAGGCTACAGCGGGCTGAATTGGCTAACAAAGTCATCCTGCGACAGCTCCGGAACGCTTTTATCCGCTGTTGTTGCGGTTCCCACATACAGATAACCGACCAATTGATCATCTGCCCCAAGACCCAATGCACGATGAACCGCTGGTGTATAACAGCTTTCGCCGGTGCGCCAAACCGAGCCAAAACCCAAGGCGCGCAGCGCCAAGGACAGACCATAAACAGCGCAGCCGGTCGCTAGCAACTGCTCACTCGCCGGAACCTTCGGATGCTCGGTTAGGTGGGCATAACAAAGGATCACCAAGGGTGCCCGCAACGGACCGTTGACAAGCTTATCGACCTGAGCATCGGTCAATTCCGGCTGCGCTAACAGCATCGCCTGGGCCAGCACAGCGCCCAAGGCTTGGCGTTGGTCACCCTGGGCCTCAACGAAGCGCCAGGGTCGCAATCGGCCATGATCCGGTGCTCGGAATGCGGCCTGATAACAGCTGGCCATCTGATCACTGTTCGGTGCCGGGGCTGTTAAACGTGGATGTGAAACTCGTTGTTGGAGCCCGGTTAAAAAATCAGTATTTTCTATAAAAGTCATCGTTCGGCCCATGATCTTGGCGTTATTTTAAGGTACATTAGAACTGGTGTTTATCAGAGTGCGTGGTGTGCGCATTATGACACTTTCAGGTGAATCTAACTATGATCACGCGACCGTCCGTCAATTCCGCCGCAACCACTGGTCTCGACCAGAACACCACCCAGGAATTGGAGCTATTTGACGACTTTACTATCCTGCCCATTTCGGCTGAATTCAATTCACGTTCCATTGTCTATTTAACCTTGGGCGGAACCCTGCTCAGTACCTTAGGCTATGGTTCTATTTCACAATTTTTTGTGCTGATAGTGGGTTTTTGTTTAGCCTATCCAACCCTGATCCGTTACCTGAGCCTACCCCTGAGACGGCGCTATCCAAAACAAATCGGCTATCTGTTGATCTTGTTTGATGCCCTGTTCATTGGCATCATTCTAGTGGCTATGGGCTTGCCCGTTATGCCGTCCATTTTTATCCTGATTATGGCCAATGCCAGCTTTATCGCCATCGGCCAGGCCTTGGCCTACCTGCTGTGTTTGATGTCGCTTGGCGCTGGGGCCGGGGGTATGTATCTTCTGCTGCCCGACTTTGAGCTCACCGAACCTGTGTTAGTAACCAGCCTAATCGCGGCCTTGGGCACCGGCCTATATGTTGCTACTACTGCTTTCTATACTAATCAGTCAGCACGTCGACTCAAGGCGGCACGATTGGAAATGTATAAGCAAAATGAACGCTATCGGACCCTATCGCGCAAGGTCTCCAAATACCTGTCGCCGCAGGTCTGGGCCAATATCTTTAGTGGCAAGCAGGACGTGAAGTTGGAGACCCAGCGCAAACAGCTGGTAATATTTTTCTCGGACATCAAGGGCTTCAGTGAATTGTCGGAACAGATGGAGGCTGAAGCCCTCACCGACCTGATCAATACCTATCTAACCGCGATGAGCCGCATCGTTATGAAATACGGTGGTACCATCGATAAGTTTATCGGCGACGCCATCATGGTATTTTTTGGCGATCCGGACACCAAGGGTGTCAAACGCGATGCCGAAGCCTGCGTGGCCATGGCCATTGAAATGCGTAAGCAGATGAAAATCCTGCGCCAGCGTTGGAAAGCCCAGGGCATTCAACATCCGCTGGAAATCCGTATGGGCATTAATACCGGCTATTGTACGGTCGGTAACTTTGGGGCGGAGACTCGCATGGACTACACGCTGCTGGGCAAGGAAGTGAACTTGGCGTCACGTCTGGAATCGGCAGCCGAGCCGAGCGAAATCCTAATTTCCTATGAAACCTTTTCCCTAGTACAGGATCGTATTCTCTGCACGGCAAAGGGGCAGATTAAGGCCAAAGGTTTCAGTCGCCCTATTCCCGTTTACCAAGTGGTCGACTTTCGCAGGGACTTAGGCGCACGGCGATCATTTACCGAGTTGGACCTCGATGGTTTTTCGGTGTCGGTGGATATGGAGAAAATTAAAAATTACGAAAAAGAAAAGATTATCGATGCCTTAGAAAAAATAAAGAAGTCCCTGATCGGCCGGGACCTCAACTAGTCTACTGGCGAATATGGCGAATGTTGTTGACCACCGCGCTCGGATCATCACTGCGAAATGGGTTGATATCCAGACCACCGCGACGGATATAACGGGCATAGACGGTCAATTTGTCGCACTGGCAGGCCGACTTCAAATCGACAAAAATTCGCTCCACACACTGCTCATGAAATTCATTGTGCTGTCGAAAAGAAATCAAATAGCGCAGTAAAGTTGCTCGATCGATCTGCGGCCCGGTGTAGTCAATATAGACACTGCCCCAATCGGGCTGTCCGGTGACCAGGCAATTGGACTTCAGCAGGTGTGACACTAGCTGTTCGCTGACCACCGTGTCGCTGACCACCAAACCGCCCGGGCTCGGTTGATAATTCTCGATTTCGATATCCAGGTCATCAATACATTCGGCCGAGTCGGACTGAAACACCAGGCTACTCGGCTCGGCGTTGAGGGCAATAACCTTGACCTGCACCGGACTGTTCGCCGCCGACGAAAGGTCTTGAACGAGCCGCTGTTGCACCTGCTCGTCATCGTCAAACCGAGTTTGGTTGAAGCTGTTCAAATACAGTTTTAACGACTTCGATTCGACGATATTCGGTGACCCGGCTGGCACGCTAAATTCGGCTAGCGCAACCCGCGGCTTGCCGCGTGCATTGAGCCATGACAACTCATAGGCATTCCAAATATCAACGCCGGAAAAAGGTAGATCCGTCGTGAGGCCGAGCTCCAAGCGCTTGTCGAGTCGCGGTATCGGGAACAACAAGGAGGCATCGTATTGGTCAGCATAAGCACTGCTTTTACCCAATGGTGAGTATTCTGGTTTCATTCAATTATTCCTAAGTTCTCAGGCCGCGACCGGTAGTCAGCAGATAAAGGGCCCAGCCGCCTAAGGCCAGCACAAAACAGATTAGCATCACGAAGGCAAAGCCAATCGGAATGTCGGACACGCCAATGATGCCATATCGGAAGGTGTTGACCATATAGAGCACCGGATTGAGATGACTCACCACCTGCCAAAAGTCGGGTAACAGCGACACCGAGTAAAACACCCCACCCAGGTATGTGAGGGGGGTTAAGATAAAGGTCGGGACAATGGTGACGTCATCAAACTTGGTGGCGTAAACGGCGTTAATAAGCCCGGCCAATGAAAAAACAATGGCGGTTAATAGGGTTACCGACACCGTCACCCAAAGGTGTTTCACGCTCAAATCAGCAAACCATAGACTCAAGACCATGACGATTGCGCCACAGGCAATACCGCGAGCAACACCGCCAATAACAAAGCCGGACAGAATAATCCAATTGGGCACCGGGGCGACCAGAAGTTCTTCTAGTGAGCGCTGGAACTTGTTGGAAAAAAAACTCGAACTGACATTGCCATAGCTGTTGGTAATCACCGACATCATGATCAAACCCGGTACGATAAACTCCATATAATCGAAGCCGCCCATCTGCCCGATGCGGCTGCCGATCAGATTGCCAAATATCACAAAATACAGCACCATGGTGATCGCCGGCGGTAGCAGCGTTTGCGGCCAGATACGCAAAAAGCGCTTAACCTCTTTTTCCACGATAGAGGAAAACGCGACCCAGTAAGGATGACTCATAATTTTGCCGCCTGTTGTTCGTTCTGGTGATCAGTGAGGTCGACAAATAACTCTTCGAGTCGATTGGTCTTGGGCCGAATGCTCATAGCCTGTAGATTGTGACGGCTGAACAGCGCAAAAATTTCATTCAGGCTGTCGCCCCTATTAATATGAAATTCAATACTGTGGTCATCGACCATAAAAGCCCCGAAGGCTGCCAGTTCGGCCGGCAGTTCCAGCACGGTTTCTTGGATGTCGGCGATAAAGGTCGACTTATCCTTACCCTTGAGCATTTCCTTGGTTGGACCCTGGGCAATAATTTCGCCATGGCCAATGATCGCCAAGTTACGGCAAAGGGATTCGGCTTCTTCCAGATAATGGGTCGTCAGGATGATCGTGGTGCCCTGATCGTTGAGCTCTTTCAGGAACACCCACATAGAGCGCCGAATCTCAATGTCGACGCCGGCCGTGGGCTCATCCAGGATCAGCATAGACGGTTCGTGTACCAGGGCTCGGGCAATCATCAGGCGCCGTTTCATGCCACCGGACAGCATCCGCGCCTGGTTGTCGCGCTTGTCCCATAAATCCAGCTTTTTGAGGTATTTCTCCGCGCGCTGGTGCGCCAGCTTGCGCGGCAAACCATAGTAGCCGGCCTGCTGAACGATGATGTCATTGACCTTCTCGAAGGCATTGAAATTGAATTCTTGCGGCACCACGCCCAGGGTACGCTTGACCTGCTCGCGCTGTGAAACCAGGTCAAAGCCATTGACCTTCACAGACCCGCCGGTTTTATTGACCAGCGACGAGACAATTCCTAAACAGGTCGACTTTCCGGCACCGTTTGGCCCCAAGAGCGCAAAGAAATCCCCCTGTGGAACTTGTAAATCGATGCCCTTTAGGGCTTGAAAGCCATTGTCGTAGGTTTTAATTAAATGTGATATTTCTAGGGCATTCGCCATGGCGTTCTCAGTAAAGATTGGGGTTGGATGATAGTAGCCCCTATAGATGGGTGCTAGCCATTCGATTTCAATAGTGCCAGTTGATGTCCTGAGTCTAAGGGCAGGAGCTCCAGTGCCCGAGATGCTCCTGGCGTCGCATCGATAAAAGTCTGGTACGGTCAAATATGCAGGTTTAACGGCCTGCTCTGCTAGGAGTTGCGCCGCCGTAATACCGTATCGATATAGCTTTGTGACGCAAATGGCATCCCTACATCGGCGTGGGTCGCCTCGCTTAAGTACCAGCGATGCTCCAAAATTTCATGAAAGATTTCAGCGTCATCGAGACCACCTTTCAATTCTATAGGGATATTCTGTACCGATGGGTTAAATATTTCCGAAATCCAGCGATAGGCCGCAACGGGTAAGGGAACGTCACGACCTTCCTGCTCGGAGAGGGTAATTCGATAGCGATTCAAACTATTCAGCAACCGCCGAGCCTGATTCTCCTGCACCTGAAACCCAGTTAAAGCGGCCAAGCGACGCTTATGATGCCAGTGCTCAACCACACGCGGCACCATGCGCACCTGCTTGCCGTCATCAACGGTGGTAATTTCCATCTCTTCGACATCGAAACCTAGATCGTTAAGTCGACTAATGCGTTTTTCGATCAAAAACTGATCTTCTGGATTGAATATTTCAAAATGCGTGAGCTCAGCCCACAAGTTGTTGTAGCGATCCAATAAGGAGTCTGCCAGGTCAACGGGATCCATTTGGCCGGGCAATCCGAATGATGCCTCGATGTCCATCAGATCCCCGGCTATATTGGTATGCGCCAGGTCCAAATCGTGCTCCCGACGACGATCGGTGAGTTCATCGAGCAATTCGCCGGTTTCGGCGTCGACCAGATAGGCTGCCATCAGCCCGGCATCGCGTTTGAAAAGCGCATTCGAAAAAGAACAGTCGCCCCAATAAAAGCCGGATAAGTGCAGGCGGACTAGCAGTTCGGCCAAGGCATCAAGCATTTGATGCATTTGCTTCGGTGAAATGCCCTGCTGAACGATATTACGATAGGGTAAGGCGCCCACCATATAGTTGGTTATCAACAGGCCACGGTTGTGCAGATCCACGGTCCTGGGTTTGGCGACCGACAAATAGGTTGAGCCACTGACATTTTCATCACGATTGGTAACCAGGCCCACGGGCTCAACCACCGGCAAGCCAAGTTCCTGCAATTCTCGCAACAGTCGATATTCTTTTTGCGCGATGGGCGTTGATAATTCTTTTAACGCATAAACCTGGTCTTTGTGCGAAATAAACTTGACCACATTGCGATGAATACCGCGCGCCACTTCGACAAAGTACTCTTCCGGCCAATCGTTAAGGTGTCGCGACCAGGGTAGGCGCAAATCGGTGAAGTAGTGGCTCGGTGACGCTATTTGAAATTTCATGACGACCTCAAAGATGAAACACAGGGCTAAATAAGAGCCCACAACCTAGACACGAAGGCAGCGCCAGAGTATAGGTTTTTTAACGGTAGAGCTCAAAGGGTTCAGCACGGGTCGCCGATTCACAAAACGCTCAGGCATTAAAAAAGCCGACATGGGCCGGCTTCAAGTCATAATAATGTGCCTGAACGACTAGAGGCGTTGATCCGTTTCGCCGTCGAACAGATGCAATTTATCGGTATTGATATGTAATTCTAGGTTGTTGCCCAGCTGCGGTGTGCGGTGCACATCCATCTTGGCAATAAAGGGCTTCTTCTCACTGCTCATCGTCATATGAACGACAACTTCATGACCCAAAGTCTCAATAATGGTCACTTTACCGGCGATCGACGCGGTGTTCTTCCATTCGTGCTCAGCCGCATCGCGGACATGCTCTGGACGGAAACCAACATAGACTTCCTTACCCTTACGGGCCTCGATGCCCGCTTTCCAGAAGGCCGGTGCGGCAATGGTCACGTCGGTATGAGAGAGGGTTTTGCCATCATCAGATACTTTCATCTTGATGATATTCATGTTCGGCGTGCCAATGAACTGAGCGACAAAGACATTCGCGGGCGTGTCATATAGGTCTAAGGGGGTACCGACCTGGCGCAGGTTACCATCGTGCAACACCGCGATGCGATCGCCCATGGTCATGGCTTCAACCTGGTCATGGGTTACATAGACCGAGGTAATGCCAAGGCGCTTCTGTAGGTTGGCAATTTCGGCGCGCATTTGCACCCGCAATTCGGCATCCAGGTTTGACAACGGCTCGTCAAACAAAAACACCGACGGCTTGCGCACAATTGCTCGACCCAAGGCGACCCGTTGACGCTGGCCACCGGACAAGGCTTTGGGTTTACGATCGAGCAGTTGCGCCAAGCCTAGAGTGTCCGCGGCTTCGGTAACCAAACGATCAATTTCATCTTTCGCCATCTTGCGTAAGCGCAAACCGAAGGCGATATTTTCATAAACGGTCATATGGGGATAGAGCGCATAGCTCTGAAACACCATGGCAACATCGCGATCTTTCGGGTGAACGGTGTTAACAACCCGATCACCAATATAGAGTTTACCGTCGGTTATTTCTTCTAAACCGGCAATCATACGTAGGGTGGTAGATTTACCACAACCGGAAGGTCCGACTAAAACCATGAATTCTTTATCACGGATTTCGAGGTCTAAACCCTTGATGATATTTACATCACCATAGCTTTTAATTACGTTTTCAAACTTAATACTGGCCATCTGTGTTCACTCTTTTATCGTCGTTTGAAGCGTTGCTCGCCAGTATCTAGACTGGGAGCCCATGCGGCGATTACCCAAAGGTAAATAAGCCTATATCGCCATTTTGTAGTTTTATTACAGCTTGATATCCAATGGACTCATTATAGACGTAATTATACTACCAAATGCAAGTATAAATTCACAACAGCTGACCCAAGTCATGGTGCCTAGATTAACAAACCGAGGAAATTCATAGGCTGTAGCGGGTCGAGGCGGTGAAACATTTAGCCGGAATCGACGCGAGGGCCGAAGCGTTACCGCCACTAAAGCTGACGCAAGCCGGTAATATCACGACAAAATTGTTGAATATCGGACTGGGCAAACAATTCTTGGCTACTTCGGTCCAGTTTGCGTCGCCAATTGGGATACTCATGACTGGTACCGGGAATGTTGACCGGCTTATTGATCATCATCATATCTTCAAGCTGGATCGCCACTATTTGCGAGCGACTCGAGGCCAGTTGTTTATGGATGGCAAAGCACAGCGCCTGCGTCATGGCTGCTAAATCTGCTGGATCGAGGCTGACCCCCTGGGGTAGGCGGCCGTGCTTCTGTAATAACGCGAGAATCAGGCCTTTGGCCTGTTCACGGCGGGCCTGCTCGTCGACAAAATCCTCGTCGGTGGCGAACATATTTAACTGGTTGCGCAGATCCAAGTCGCTCTTGTTCCAAAAAGCCCTGACGGTCGGCATATCATGGTTGCAGACGATTGCCAGCGCCTTGCTGGCGTAGTCTTGTGGTTCGGTACAGACGACGCCGTCCATTTCAAAATAAAACACCTTATTGGAATAGAGCTCGGCTTGAGGAAAGAACGCCGTCACCTCTTCCGGCACGGTGCCCAAATCTTCGGCAATAACCATACATTGGTTGCGCTGAGACTCGAGTGTCAGGATTCCCAGCAAATCGAACAGGTCGTAATAAACATACGCCCCAAATGCAGCTGTTTTGCCTGGCGGGCACCACCACAGACGCAACAGAGCCAAAGCATGATCGATCCGTAACGCGCCACAGGCACGCATGTTATTGCGCAATAAGGTAATAAAGGTTTGATATCCTTCCTGCTTCAGTTTAATCGGGTCCAGCGGTGGCAGCCCCCAATTCTGACCATTGGGACCCAAGGCATCGGGTGGTGCACCGACCGCCGCGCTCAGGCAAAAATTCTCTTTATTGCTCCAGACCTCGGCACCGCCACGGTCGGCACCGACCGCCAAATCTCGATATAGGCCAATTTTCATGCCCAGGTCCTTGGCTAACTGGTTAACGTTTTGCAGCTGCTCATCGGCAATGAATTGCAAATAAGTCCAATAGTTCAGTTCCCGTTCGTGCTCGGCGGCAAACTCGGCCACCGCCTCGGAGCGATAATCTTGATAGGCCTCGGGCCAAACTGGCCAGCCCCATGCGTTAATATCAAGGGCTTTAAAATGCGCCAACAAGGCATCAAAGAGGACATGATTGCGTAATGGCTCGCCCTGGGAGCGAACAAATTCATTGTACGATCGCTCACGTGCAGTGCCTTTGCCAAGATGATTTTTGCAGAAGAGTGCAAAAAGCGCTTCAAAAAATTCAAACTTTAACGCACTCACCCCGGCATAGTCGACATCGTCACAGGCGCGTAAAGCGGTTACGCGGGCAGCAAAGGTTTTAGTGGTTATTTTTCGTTGCAGGGCCGGTGACGCTAGAAATTCCGGTACATCGGGTATGTTGGTGTACAGGACATTTAAAAAGCTGCGATTCGACGGGCTATAAGGGCTGCAATGATCAGGGCTAATGGGGTATAGGGCATGGATTGGATTCAAGCCAATAACATCGGCACCGGCGCTGGCCATATCGCGAATCAGTTGCGCTAAATCGCCGAAATCTCCCATGCCCCAATTGGACTCAGAGCGCAGGGTGTAGAGCTGAATCGCAGTTCCCCAGGTCTTATCCCCGCGCCGCATCGGCTCGCTGTGATAACTGGTTTTCGGGGTCACAATCAGCGGCGAGGTCATTGTGGATTCACCGACACTAACTTGAATCTGATGGTAACCCAAGGGCAAATCCATGGGCAACGGCAGAATACGCCGCACATGTTGAATGTGACCCATCCAATAATCGCCGGTCTGGTTTAGGCCGTCCAAATGAAAGGACCCCTCAAGCCGTGAGCCCGTTTCACAGGTGATGGACCAATGGCCCGCCTGACTCAACTCGTAATTTTTAACATAGATATTGATGCCCCAGTAATCTCTTAGCGGCGACAATACGGTAATAGGTTCCAGTAACTGATTCCATTGGTGGGTATCGAGCTGCCAGGCATCGTGGGCTAGCTTTGCTTCGTCCTCAAGCTCGTAACCCATGGCACTGAGAATTAATTCAATATTTTCGAATGGAACCTGTGCCTCATTGCCTTGATAATCAACAAAGCTGGTGGAAATTTTGCGTAGATGAGCAATTTTTGAAGCCAGCTCATAGTTCGCCATCGGTCACTCCTTAGGACATTTGATTTACGGCGGAGTGCTCGATCACAATCACTCTTGATTCGCCCTATCGTATTTGCCCGACAGTGTAGAGTAGAGCTTCAGAAAGTACGCCTTGAAAAGGATCCAACTGGGAAGGATTTTCAACCAGGTGGAGTTCGGGCTTTTGGTATCGACTGATAGTGCGCGCTTAGCAGCCAAACGTGACCACCTCAGCAAGCCCGGGTGCCGCTGAACTAGCGCAATGCAGCTCGGAAAACGGTGACCGGCAAGCCAGCTTGATGTGGTGCATGGGTTACCTGCCAGCACTTGTTTCAACCGGTTAAGCCAGTTAAACCAAAAAACAGGCTTGCCGGGCCAATGCCTCTATTCGGTCCCAGTCTTGTTCTGCGAGTGCATCCGATGGTACCAGCCAGGAGCCACCGACACAGGTAACATTGTCTAGGGCTAAATAGTCTTTAAAGTTTTTTACTGAAATGCCACCCGTTGGGCAGAAACGAACCTTGGGAAAGGGGCCGGCAAAGGATTTTAGGGCCGCTGTGCCACCTGCCGCTTCGGCTGGGAAAAACTTAAAATGCTCATACCCTAACTCCAAGCCTTGCATCATCTCCGAGACGGTTGCGATCGCCGGTAGGAAAGGCAGCTCGACCCGTTTGCCTTCGGCCAGCAGCGCCGGTGTGGCGCCCGGGCTGATCGCGAAATCGGCGCCGATGCGCACCAACTCGTGGAGCTGCTCGACTCGGGTTACAGTACCTGCGCCGACGATAACGCCCGCGACGGTTTTCATCGCCTCAATCACCGCCATGGCATTGGCCGTGCGCAAGGTGACTTCCAATACGTTTAAGCCACCGGCTTTCAGCGCCTGCGCTAGTGGGATGGCATCCTCGACTCGCTCCACGGCCAACACCGGCATTACCGGATAGGCCTGGGTCATTATATCTTCAAGCGTATAGTTCATTCAGCAATTCTCTTATTTTGTTATTGACCAACATTCGGCTGACCAAGACTCTTATCAGTCCCACAATTTATAGTTGACGCGTTGGTTTAACACGGCGGCCGAGCCTAATAGACCAGGTTGTTTGGCGACCACCACATAGGTGGGTATGGGGGTCACGAAACCGGATAGGCGTGCCTTGTCATCGAAGCGGCTGCGAAATTCACTCTGCGCAAAGAAATCGATAAAGCGCGGAATAATACCCCCGGTGATATAGAGACCCCCTTTAGCGCCAAGAGTTAGGGCAACATCCCCGGCATAGCTGCCGACTATTGCGCAAAATTGCGCCAAAGCCTGGCTGCAGATCGGGTCTGTTTGCGCCACCGCTGCGGTGGAAATTTCCGGGGCGGTTAAGAATTTTTCGGCGCCCTGCATGGCCGTCAAGGCGCTGTATATGTTCTCCAAACCCATACCGGAAATAAGTCGTTCATTTGAAACGCGGCTGTATTTTTTCAACAAGAAACGCAGAATGTCAATTTCAGTCTCGGTGGTCGGTGCATAGTGTGCATGCCCCCCTTCGGTCTCCAGGGTGACCGGGCCGACCGCACTGAACGCTAGCGCCGCGAGACCCAAGCCGGTGCCCGGGCCGGTTACGGCGATGGGCATACCCTTAACCGCCGCGCCGGGGCCGACCTGGATCAAATCGGCTTCATCGAGATGCGGAATGGCATTGGCCAGGGCGTTGTAATCGTTGATAAACTTTAGGCTGGTCAAACCCGTGGCCGCCTTCAATTCCGAGACCTTGAAGGCCCAGGTATGGTTGGTCATACTGATCTGATCTTGATCCGTCGGGCAGGCGATGGCCATCACTGCATGGGCCGGACGGGCATAGCCTTTGGCGGGGCCCGACAGATAGGCTTCTATTGCGTCACCAATGGTGGCGTAATGCGCACCATTTAAGGCCGTAGGCGCAATCAATTCGGCTTCACGAATGACCAGTTCCTGACCCGCCGCCAAGGTGTGTATCGGTGCCAAGGCAAAACGCGCATTGGTGCCGCCAATATCGGCAATTAGACCTAATTCTTGCATGCACTACTCCTCAAAATCTTCAAAACGAAATACGGTAGCACCCTCTTCCGGCGTACTGACGGCCATGCGCATATGGGCAAACAACTCACGGCCAACGCCAAAGTGGCTGGCCGATAAATCGGCCGAGGCGAGACTGCGGCGGCTGAGTTCTTGTTCTGTCAGACGAACCGCTAAAACGCCGGTATGGGTGTTTAAATAGATTATATCGCCCTCTTGAATACGGGCCAACGGACCGCCTATGGCGGCTTCCGGCGACACGTGAATGGCCGCAGGCACCTTGCCGGAGGCACCGCTCATACGGCCATCCGTTACCAGGCCGACCTTATAGCCCTTGTCCTGCAATACGCCGAGCAACGGTGTCAACTTGTGCAACTCTGGCATGCCGTTGGCTTTTGGACCCTGAAAACGGACCACGACCATGCAATCCCGATCGAGTTGCCCTGCGTCAAAGGCCGCCTGCAAGTCGTGCTGGCTGTCAAAGATAACCGCGGGGGCCTCAATGATTTTCTGAGTTTCTTTAAGCGCTGAGCTCTTGATTACACCGATACCCAAATTGCCATCCAAGACCTGCAGGCCACCTTCCAGACTAAAGGGTTCGGTAATGGGCCGAACGATGTCCTTATTGAGCGATGCCACGGTGCCGGCCTTAAACACAACCTGGCCGGCCTCGATAAAGGGCTCTTGGGTATAGCGATGCAGGCCCTGACCCATAATGGTGGTCACGTCCTCATGCAGCAAATCGCCCTCGAGCAATTGGCCGATGACATAGGGCAAACCCCCGGCAGCGTGGAAATGATTCACATCGGCCATACCGTTGGGGTAGACCCGTGCAATCGAGGGTACAATTTTCGACAGATCGGCAAAATCTTGCCAAGTCAAAATAATGCCTGCGGCACGCGCCATAGCAATCAGGTGAATGGTCAGGTTGGTGGATCCACCCGTCGCATGCAGACCGACAATGCCGTTAACAAAGGCCTTTTCAGTGAGGATGGCATAGAGCGGTGTGTACTGACCATTCTGCCGTGTGATGCGCAAAACTTGACTGGTGGCTTCGGCGGTCAACAGGTCGCGCAGTGAATTTTCCGGATTGACAAAGCTACTGCCCGGCAGATGCAAGCCCATAATCTCCATCAACATCTGATTGGTGTTGGCTGTGCCATAAAAGGTGCAGGTGCCGGCACTGTGGTACGAATCCGATTCGGCCTGTAACAACTCATCACGGCCCACCTTACCCTGAGCATATTCTTGGCGAATGCGGGCTTTTTCGTCGTTGGGCAAACCGCTCGGCATGGGCCCGGCTGGGACAAAAATAGTGGGCAAATAGCCAAAGCGCAGAGCACCCATGACCAGACCGGGGACGATCTTATCGCATACGCCCAAATACATCGCCGCGTCGAACATGTTGTGCGACAGGCCAATGGCCGCCGACATGGCGATGTTGTCTCGACTGAACAGGCTCAGCTCCATCCCCGGCTGACCCTGAGTCACGCCATCGCACATGGCCGCGGTGGCGCCGGCTACTTGGGCGGTGCAGCCCATCTCACCTGCCGCCTGTTTAATGATGGCCGGAAAACGCTGGTAGGGCTGGTGCGCGCTGAGCATATCGTTATAGGAGGTAATGATGCCGATATGAGCCGCGTTCATCATTTTAATGGTGTTTTTGGTTGCCGGCTCGCAGGCGGCAAAGCCGTGCGCCAGATTGCCACAGGACAGTTGCTTGCGATCGGGGATGTTATCGCCTGCCTGCTGCATCCTGGCCAAATATTTGGCTCGGGATTTGGCACTGCGCGCGACGATTCGATCGGTAATTTTCTGTACGGTGAGGCTCATGGAGATCTCCGGTTAGTTAGCTGGCAAAGAAGATGGCCAACGGGCTCTGCTCTTGTTTTAACACACTGCGCACCGGCAGCGACTCAATCGGACCGTCTTGCCAGGCTTCGGTTAACACGTCTAACTTGGCATCACCGGTCAGATGCAAAACCAACCAGCGGCTGGCTAAGATCCGCTGTAAGGTTAGCGTCATCCGAGCGTGAGGGGCGGTGAGTGGCAAGGTGGCGCAACAGGGCTGAGGATTGGTCAAATCGAGACAATCGCTTAGGGTAGCGGCACCCGGGAAAAACGAGGCAGTGTGGCCATCTTCACCCATGCCCAAGACCACCACGCTGAACTGCTCAGGCAAGACTGACAAACTAACGCTCAGCTCCGCAAGCGCATCCTTAGGGTGCTCGTGCTCGGTTTTCAAGGCGATAAAACGGGCTGCTGCGGCATGGTGGATCAGGAGATTTTCGCGCACCAGCCTCTCGTTGCTGGCCTCGTCGGCCTTATCGACCCAGCGTTCATCGACCAGGGTCACCCAAACATGGGGCCAATCGATATCGGCTCGACTGAGACGTTGCAGTAGATCGACCGGCGTGCGCCCACCGGACACGGCGAGGCTGGCCACGCCGAAGGCCAGCAGGTCGGCGCTTAGACGCGCGACTATTTGCTCCGACAACTGCTGGGTTAGGCTGTCTCGATCTGGAAAAATCTGCGGTGTAATCATCGCGCTTAGAGCTCCTTAATTATTTGGATTCATGCCAAGATCGGCCATCGCGAGCGGTCAACTCGAAGGACGCTTGCGGCCCCCAGCTGCCCGCGGGGTAGCTGTGTGGTTCGACCGTTGAAACCGACCACTCATCGAGTATCGCATCGGCCCAGACCCAGGCGGCCTCAACCTCATCACGATGCACGAAGAGCGTGGAATTACCGCGCATCACATCGAGAATGAGCCGCTCATAGGCTTCGGGGACGCGCACTTCGGCAAAACGATCGGGCATGGTTAGGTTCAGGGTGACCGGCATAACTGGCATGCCTTCACTAAGCCCCGGAATTTTATTCATCATGGAGAGCTGTATCGATTCCTCCGGCTGCAGCCGAATCACTAGCTTATTGGGCAGTAGATTCGACGTTGACGGGAAAATAGAGTGCGGCACACTTTTAAACTGAATAACGATTTCGCTAAAACGGGATGGTAAACGCTTGCCCGTGCGCAAGAAGAAGGGGACACCCCGCCAGCGCCAATTATGGAGCTCGGCTTTAATCGCCACGAAGGTTTCAGTGCTCGATTCGGGCTTACCACCGGGCTCTTCTTTATAGCCGGGTACCGCCTTGCCGGCCATATTGCCGGCACCATATTGGGCTCGAATCGCGTTGCGGCGGACCTGATCGGGCGACATGGTTTTGAGCGATTTAAGCACCTTGATTTTTTCGGCTCGCACCGCTTCCGGCTCGAGTGAAACGGGTACGCCCATGGCCACTAGGCACAGGAGCTGGAGCATGTGGTTTTGGATCATATCGCGCAGCGCACCGGAATCGTCGTAATAACCCCAGCGCCCCTCGCAACCGACCGTCTCTGACACGGTAATCTGGACATTATCAATATGGGAGTTGGACCAAACCGGCTCGAATAAGGCGTTGGCAAAGCGCAGTGCCAATAGATTCTGTACCGTTTCCTTGCCCAGATAATGGTCGATTCGGTAGATATTGTTTTCGGGGAAGACCTTGGCGACCGCGTCGTTGATCACCTTCGATGAGGCCAATGATTTGCCGATCGGCTTTTCCAACACCACCCGACTGGACGGCGAAATAAGACCGGCTGCGGCCAGGTTCTCACAGATAGGACCAAAGAACTGCGGTGCGGTGGACAGATAATAAACCGTGTCCTGAGCTTCGAACTCGCTACCCAAGGCACGCTTTAGCTTGGCAAAGGACGCTGGATCTTTGGCGTCCACAGCAATGTAATCGAGTCGCTCAGAGAAGGTTGACCAGAGATTTTCGTCCCAATCTTCGGCACCAATAAATTCGTCAAACCCGGCCCGGACCAGAGCCCGGTATGCCTCGCCGCCCAGATCGCTGCGCGAGGCCCCTATTATTCGGGCACTGCCGCAAATATGACCATCGCGTTCGAGATGATAGAGCGCCGGCAACAGCTTGCGGATTGCCAAATCGCCATTGCCACCAAAAATTACGACATTGCAGTGGACCGGGGTGATAACTGGGTTCATCTTACTCCTGACTAAAAGTGTAAATGTAGCTTTATTTCATTAAAGGCAGTAAATTAGGCATTCAATCACTTTTCACGTAATTTTACTACATAATAACCAGCATAATTCTTGATAATACAATGCTTTATTGGTTTGAACCTTTACAATGTGGGCTTAAATGACGTTTCCTCGGGCAAACACACGATTGCTAGAGCTGGATCACTTTACCTTGAAGTTGTTGATTTCCTACAATTCTAAGGCAATCAAAATTGGAACAAAAACTACAATGACTGCCAATATATTAGATCGCCTTAAATCCAACCCAAGTTGCCTCAGTAAAAGCGAACGCAAGGTCGCCGTCGTTATCCTTAATGATCCCAACAAAGCCATCCGCTCCAGTATAGCCAGCCTGGCTAAGGCGGCGGATGTCTCAGAGCCGACCGTCAATCGCTTTTGCCGCAGCTTGGACTGTACCGGCTTCCCGGATTTTAAGCTAAAGCTGGCGCAATGTCTGGCGACGGGCACCCCCTATGTGAATCGCAATGTCGAGCCGAACGATCGGGTCGAGGATTACAGCAGCAAAATTTTTGAGGCGACCATGAGCGCGATTAGCGACGCCAAGCGCTCAATCGACCCAAACGCACTGAGCCGCGCGGTTGACGCCCTGTCTCAAGCTCGGCGCATTGAATTTTATGGCCTAGGCGCGTCCGGTAGCGTAGCCATGGACGCTCAGCATAAGTTTTTCCGACTCAATACGCCCTGTGTGCACTATACCGATGTACTGCAGCAACGCATGGCCGCCGCCGCCGCCAAACCTGGGGATGTAGTAGTCATCATCTCTAATACCGGCCGAACCATCTCGCTGGTTGAAACTGCCCAGATCGCCCGTGATTCGGGTGCCACGGTGATCGCCCTGACCTCGCCCCACTCGCCCTTGGCCGCCAACAGCAACATTCTGTTGGGTGTCGACAGTCCAGAAAATACCGACATGTATACCCCCATGACGTCGCGTATCGTGCATCTGACCCTATTAGATGTCATGGCGACCGGCGTAACGCTTAAGTTAGGGCCTGAATTCCAAAGCCATCTAAAACGAATCAAGGCGGCCCTGACTGATACACGTTACAAACTTGAAGATGCCGACTAACATAATGCTTAGAGACAGTTGCCGTGCAACTAACTTTAAGCATTGCTCGTGCTTTAGTTCGGTGGCGAGCCGTATCGACCTTCACTAAAGGCCTCTGGCCGAGAACAGCGAGAACCCACAATGACCATGCGACGCACCAAGATTGTAACCACTCTGGGCCCGGCGACAGATCGAGAAGGCGTGCTCGAACAACTGTTACAGGCCGGCGCCAATACGGTTCGCTTAAACTTTTCGCATGGTAGCCCGGCCGACCATCAGCGCCGGGCAGAACAGGTGCGGGCCATCACGGCCCACCTGGGTTTGCCGCAAGTGGCCATTATGGCCGATTTACAGGGTCCGAAAATTCGCATTGCCTGCTTTAAAGACGACGCCAAGATAGAGTTGATCGTCGGCCAAGCCTTTGTCCTCGATGCAGACTTCGACAAGCACCTTGGCAGCCATGAGCGGGTCGGCATCGACTACCCCGCACTGGCCAGCGATAGCCAGGTCGGCGACATCTATTTGCTAGACGATGGCCGCGTCAAGGTCCAGGTTGAGCAAGTCGCAGCGAATGCGGTCCATACGCGGGTTATTCAGGGTGGCCCGCTGTCTAACAATAAGGGCATTAACAAGTTAGGCGGCGGCCTCTCAGCCGCAGCGCTGACCAGCAAAGACAAGGCAGATATACTCACCGCCGCTGAAATTGGCGTCGACTATGTCGCGGTGTCCTTTCCGCGCAGCGCGCAGGACATGATCGAGGCGCGCCAGCTGCTCAATGCGGCGGGCTCCAGTGCAGAACTGATTGCCAAACTGGAACGTGCTGAAGCGACCTTGGACCACGACAACCTAGATCAAATCATCCTCGCATCCGATGTCGTGATGGTCGCCCGCGGCGACCTGGGCGTGGAAATCGGCGATGCAGAGCTGATCGGGGTGCAAAAACATATCATCAAGCGGGCCCGAACTTTGGATCGCATCGTGATCACGGCCACCCAGATGATGGAATCGATGATCGACAATCCATTTCCGACCCGGGCGGAGGTGTTCGACGTCGCCAATGCCGTTCTGGATGGCACCGACGCCATCATGTGCTCGGCCGAAACGGCCGTAGGCAAATACCCTATTGAAACCGTCAAGGCGATGCACGACATTTGCCTGGGTGCCGAACGACACAAGCTGACCACCGTGTCACGCCACCGCATTGGCACGGAGTTCAAGCGTATCGACGAAACCATCGCCATGACAGTCATGTATGCCGCCAATCATCTGCGCGGCGTCACAGCCATCCTGTGCATGACCGAATCGGGCTCCACACCCCTGTGGATGTCGCGAATCAGCTCCGGCTTGCCGATTTATGCCCTGACCCGACACGACAGCACTGCACGCAGGGTCGCCCTGTACCGAGGTGTCGAGGCCATCCCATTTGATAACACCGCTCATGCCGGTGATCAGGTAAATCGACTCGCGGTCGACGAAGTGAAGCGACGCGGCAGGGTCAAGGACGGCGACCTCGTCATTTTGGCCTATGGCGATCATCAAGGGGTGCATGGCGGGTCGAACACATTTAAGATTGTAAGTGTTGGTAATATCCTGTAAAAAGACACCTAATAAAAAATCATTGATAACGGCAGCTTCGGCTGCCGTTTTCTATTTAGGGCGACAAAAAAAGCGGAATTTCGCCCTTTCTGAAAATGTCGCTAACAGCGACATCTTCGATTTACCGGCTCGAGTATCGAGTTTACTGCGGCTAGGGCGCTAAATAATAATTCGCCTCGGTTGCTGAGCTTGACTGAATTTTTAACACTTACTACGGCATTGGTCCGTTAACCATTGGGGAAGAGGGTTTAACTCTATGGAACATGATATTGATACCATTGAAACGCAAGAGTGGCTCGACGCACTAAGTTCTGTAGTGCGCGAAGAAGGCGCTGATCGCGCGCAATTCTTATTGAAACGGCTTTCTGACCAGGTGACACACACGGGCGACTCGGTCCCCTTTGCTATTAATACACCCTTTCGCAATACCATCCGTTTGGAAGAAGAACCTAAATACCCCGGTGACAACGAGCTGGAGCGAAAAATCCGCGCCATCATTCGTTGGAACGCGGTCGCCATGGTGGTTCGCGCCAACAAGTCCGGCGATGATCTGGGTGGCCATATTTCCAGCTTCCAGTCTTCTGCGACCCTCTATGACATTGGCTTTAACCACTTTTGGCGGGCACCTACCGCGACCCATCCGGGTGACATGGTCTACTTCCAAGGCCATATATCCCCGGGTATCTACGCACGCTCCTTCGTTGAAGGTCGGTTAAGCGAAGACCAATTGCACAACTTTCGTCGTGAAGTCGACGGTAATGGCCTGTCGTCCTATCCGCACCCCTGGTTGATGCCCGATTACTGGCAGTTCCCGACCGTTTCGATGGGCTTGGGACCGATACAGGCAATCTATCAGGCGCATGTTATGCGCTATATGGAAAACCACGAAAAGATTGAAAAAGGTGGCCGAGTTTGGGCGTTCCTGGGTGACGGCGAGATGGACGAGCCGGAATCCTTAGGCGCTATATCGCTCGCCGGTCGCGAGAACCTAGACAACCTCAATTTTGTCGTCAACTGCAACCTGCAGCGGCTCGACGGGCCGGTGCGCGGCAACGGTAAGATCATCCAAGAATTGGAAGGTATGTTCCGCGGCGCTGGCTGGAATGTGGTCAAGGTCGTCTGGGGTCGCCATTGGGATCGACTGTTTGCTAACGATACCAAAGGCTTGTTGCAAAAACGTATGGACGAGGTCGTCGATGGCGAATTGCAATCCTATAAATCTCATGGCGGCAGCTACACTCGTGAGCACTTCTTTGGTAAGTATCCTGAATTGGCGGAATTGGTTAAAGATCTCTCCGATGAGGATATCTTCCGTTTGAACCGTGGTGGCCACGACCCTTATAAGGTGTATGCGGCGTTCAATCGTGCGGTTAACGACAACAACGGCAAACCGACTGTCATCTTGGCGCATACCGTCAAGGGTTATGGCATCGAAGCCGGTGAAGCGAAGAACATGACTCATTCGCTGAAAAAACTATCGGTTGATGACCTAAAGCAGTTCCGTGACCGATGCGGTGTGCCCGTTTCCGATGCCGATCTCGATGCAGGTCAGATTCCTTTTTATCGTCCGGACGAAAATAGTCCTGAGATGCAGTACATCCGCAACCACCGGAATACCTTGGGCGGTTATATCCCGATCCGTCGCAGAGAAGCCGAAGGCAAGGTCACCGTGCCAACGCTCGAGGCCTTCGACTCGATCACCAAAGATTCTGGTGACCGTGAGATATCCACCACGATGAACTTCGTTCGTCTGTTATCCCAGTTGATGAAAGACAAGGCGATCGGCGAACGTATCGTGCCGATTGTCCCGGACGAAGCCCGGACCTTTGGTATGGAAGGCATGTTCCGCCAATTTGGTATCTATTCGGCATTGGGACAGACCTATATCCCGCAGGATAAGAATCAGGTCATGTGGTACAAAGAAGATCTCAAAGGCCAAATTCTGCAAGAGGGTATCAACGAATCCGGTGCCATGAGCTCGTGGATTGCCGCGGCGACCTCTTACAGTACCTATAATTACCAGCTGGTGCCGTTCTACGCCTACTATTCCATGTTTGGTTTCCAGCGTATCGGTGACTTGGCTTGGGCCGCAGGCGATTTGCAGGCACGGGGCTTCTTGATTGGCGCGACCTCCGGTCGGACCACCCTCAACGGTGAGGGTTTGCAGCATCAGGATGGCCACAGTCATATACTGGCTGGCACCATTCCGAACTGTGTGACCTATGACGCTACCTATGGCTATGAAATTGCCACCATCGTCCAAGACGGTTTACGCCGGATGATCGAGAATCAGGAAAATGTTTTCTACTACATTACCACCCTGAACGAGAACTACCAGCATCCCGGCTTAGAGCCTGAGATGATCGATGGCATCAAGAAAGGCATGTATTTGCTGGAAGATGGCGTTAAGAAGAGCAAGCAGGCTGTGCAGCTGTTCGGCTCTGGCTCCATCTTGCAGGAAGTTCGTGCCGCAGCCGAAATGCTGCGTAACGACTATAAAGTCGAAGTCGATGTTTGGGCGGTCACCAGCTATAACGAACTGACCCGTGATGGTCTTGAAGTCGACCGGCAGAACCTCTTGCATCCGGAAGCGGACCAGGCTGAAGCCTATGTCACGCAGATGCTCAAAGCGCGCCGTGGGCCAGTTATTTCGGCCAGTGACTATATGAAAAACTATGGTAATCAGATCCGCAAGTGGGTACCCCAGTCCTATACCGTGTTGGGTACCGATGGGTTTGGCCGCAGTGACTCGCGCGCCAAGCTGCGTCACTTCTTTGAAGTAGATCGCAACTGGATCACGGTGGCGGCATTAAAAGCCTTGGCCGATGAGGGTGTGATCGAAGCCAAGGTAGTGACCAAAGCGATTAAAAAATATGCATTGGACGTCAACAAACCCAATCCAATGACAGTATGATTGCCGAATTAGGAGTCTTACATGACCACTGAAATTATCCGAGTACCCGATATCGGAATGGATTCCGCCACCTGTATTGAGGTGAGCGTGAAAGCGGGCGACGTGATCGGCGTTGACGATACCATTCTGGTGTTGGAATCTGACAAGGCCTCGATGGACGTTCCGTCCCCCGTGGCCGGCAAAATTGTTCAGCTTAAGATCCAGGAAGGCGATAGCGTCACCGAAGGTGACGAGATGATCTATATCGAACTGGCCAGCGACGCGAGCGCCCCGAGCAGCAGTGCTAATACGCCGGCCGCAGCACCAGCCGTTGCCGCGGCCCCCGTAGCTGTTGCGCCGCAGGCTAACGCCGAGACCAGCAGCGTAACCACTGTATTGGTACCAGACATCGGTATGGACAGTGCCAATATTATCGAGATCGCCGTCCAGGTCGGCGATGTTATTGCCGAGGAAGACACCATTGTGATTCTGGAGTCCGACAAGGCCTCCATGGATGTCCCAGCACCGCAGGGTGGCGAGGTGATCGCGATCAGCGTGCAGGTTGGCGATACCGTCTCTGAAGGTTCAATTTTATTGGAACTCAAGACGGCCGGCTCTGCGCCGGCGAGCGTAGCTGCGACCAATTCCGTTGCTGAACCCGCTGCAGCTCCAGCAGCGCCGGCCGGGTCAGCGATCGAAACCGTCACCGTGCCCGATATTGGCATGGACAGCGCTAGTGTTATCGAGATAGCCATCCAGGTCGGCGATCAGATAGCCCTCGACGATACCCTGGTGGTACTGGAGTCCGACAAGGCCTCGATGGATGTACCCTCTCCGATATCCGGCGAAGTGGTGTCCATCACGGTTAAGGTTGGTGATACCGTTGCCCAAGGTACTCAGCTGATTGAAGTGAAAACCAATGCCGCTGCTCCTAGCGCGCCGGTCGTCGCAGCTCCATCCCGAGCAGAGGTTAAGACGCCGAAGGCTGAAGCACCTGCCCCCGTGATCCCGGTGCCCGCGAGTGCGCCAGTGGCCTCCGGTAAGGCAGTACATGCCGGTCCCGCGGTGCGTAAATTGGCTCGAGAATTTGGTGTCGACCTTGGTGCAGTACCAGGTACTGGACCACGTGGCCGAGTGATCAAAGATGACGTCGCCGGTTGGGTTAAGAAGCGCTTACAAGAGCCGCAGCAGATCACGGCCGGGGCCGGTTTACCGACCGTACCCGATCAGGACTTTGCGCGCTTTGGCACTGTCGAAATCAAGGAAATGAGCCGAATTCAACAGCTTACCGCCGTTAATATGGTGCGTAATGCTCTGGTGATTCCGCATGTGACCCAATTCGATGAGGCCGATGTGACAGATACCGAAGCCTTCCGTCAATCGCTCAAGGGTGAGATGGAAAAGCGCGGGGTTAAGATCAGCCCACTGGCCTTTATCGTCAAGGCCTGTGCCGCCGCTATGATCGAATTTCCGAAATTCAACGTCTCGCTGATGGCCGATGGTAAGCACATGGTCCACAAGCAGTATGTCAATATAGGCATTGCAGTTGATACACCCAATGGCTTGATCGTTCCGGTGATTAAAGACGCCGATAAGAAATCGATCTGGCAGATAGCCGAGGAAATCATCGATTTTGCCAAGCGCGGTCGCGATGGCAAGGTCAAGTCGGTTGAAATGCAGGGTGGTTGTTTTACCGTGTCGAGTCTGGGTGCCTTAGGTGGTACCGCCTTTACGCCGATCGTCAATGCACCCGAAGTGGCGATCTTGGGTGTCTCCAAGAACGCCATTAAACCGCATTGGAACGGCACGGAGTTTGTACCACGCAACTTTACTCCGCTGTCGATGTCCTACGATCATCGTGCCATCAACGGTGCTGATGCGGCGAAGTTCACCGCCTTTATCGCGCTGGTGCTGTCCGATGTGCGTCGCTTAGTCCTCTAACCGATTATCGGTTGGCATAAAAAAGCCCGGCTTGGCCGGGCTTTTTGTTGGGCACAGATCAAGCCAATGGCCAGTCGATGCCCATTTAGCTGTTATCGCCTTGCTGGTAGATATTTTCGAAACAGTAGTTAGTCGCCTCAACAAAACCCTGCACCGACCCGCAATCGAAGCGTGTGCCCTTAAACCGATAGGCCAACACGACCCCGTCCTGACACTGCTGTTTGAGGGCATCGGTCAATTGAATTTCATCGTTTTTACCCGGTGGGGTATGGCGCAATATTTCAAAGATATCCGGAGTGAGAATATAGCGCCCAATGACCGCGAGATTGCTCGGGGCATCCTTGGCATCGGGTTTTTCAACCATATCACTGACCCGATAGAGACCGTCTTTCATCAACTCCCCGGAAATGACACCATACTTGTGAATCTCGTCGGTCGGTACTTCCATGACCGCAACGATCGAACAACGAAACTGCCGATAAATCTTGACCATCTGCGCGAGCACATTGTCTTCGCCCGGCTCGTTGACACAGAGGTCATCGGCCAACACCACGCCGAAGGGCTCATTACCGATCAGGGTTTCGCCCGCTAAGATGGCATGGCCCAA
This sequence comes from Reinekea sp., assembly GCF_982785585.1. Lineage (NCBI taxonomy): Bacteria > Pseudomonadati > Pseudomonadota > Gammaproteobacteria > Oceanospirillales > Saccharospirillaceae > Reinekea > Reinekea sp. The sequence goes on from NZ_CEYAVF010000030.1 coordinate 24,560, forward strand.
ACCCTTCATTTCTTTCTGTCGGGTGTAAGAGAACACCCCGGTTTCCATCACATGACGAATCGATTCTAAATACTGTTCCTTGGTCGAGCCATTGATCTGGTGCTCCAGCTCATAGGAAATATCGAAGTGGTCGGCGATGGCGCGTTTACCGCGCCCGGTGACGAAACCGATGTAATTCAAGCCCGCTTCGATCGATTCTTCCACGCCGTATTGCACCAGAGGCTTGTTCACGACCGGCAACATCTCTTTTGGCAATGCCTTGGTGGCCGGCAAAAAACGTGTGCCGTAACCGCCCACTGGAAACATACATTTGCGAATCATTGGTCTTAATCCCTTTTATTGAGTTAACAGGCCCGAATTCATTGATAATCCTGTGTCGCGCTGCTTATCGCACAGATTGGCTGAAACAGCCCAATACACTAACTTTATTGTGCCTTAGTTTGCCAAACAGGACTACTAACCCAAGCGAAAAACTCAGCTATCTGAATTTAGCTGGTATAAATGATTGGTGTAACCCAGCGGTTGTGGTTATGGTCTGCTCCCGGCAGCGTTGACTGGCCGTCAACGATGTATGCCAGAGGCTTAGTATGGACCAGCAACAACGACAGGGTTATCTATTTGCATTGACCGCGTTCACCCTTTGGGCCATCGGGCCAGTCTATTTCAAATGGGTAGGGGCGTTACCGGCGTTGGACATCCTCGCCTATCGGGTCGTCTGGAGCCTGGTCTTGACGCTAATCATCATCGCCCTCAGTCGGCGCTGGCGTCCCTTGTGGAGCGCACTGTGCAACCCTAAAATCCGCCTCAGCCTATTGGCCTCAAGCCTCATCATCGGCACCAACTGGGGGGTCTTTATTTGGGCGATCAATGACAATCAAATGCTCAGTGCCAGCTTGGGTTATTACATAAATCCATTGATCAATATCTTACTTGGGATGATTTTTTTCGCCGAGCGCCTCGATCGGATCAAAAAAATTGCCGCAGCCCTGTGTCTGGTCGCCGTCCTCTTTGAATTGATTCGCTTTGGTGAATTACCCTGGGTGGCGCTGGCGTTGGCCACCAGCTTCGGACTCTACGGCCTAGTCCGCAAAAAGCTGGCGGTCGACAGCTTCGTAGGCATGGCACTCGAGACCGGCCTGCTGTTGCCCATCGCATTGATCTATTTGCTTTTCGCCACTAGTTCAAGCGCCAATTTTTTCACCAACGACCCGTTCACCAATTTTCAATTATTTATCGCCGGACCCGTGACGATGATTCCATTGATCTGCTTTGCCGCAGCGGCCAACCGAATGCCCCTGTCGACCATTGCCTTCTTCCAATATATTGGCCCCAGCGGCATGTTTTTACTCGCCGTATTTGTCTACAACGAACCCTTGGAGCCCGCCAAGTTGGTCACCTTTGGTATTATCTGGAGCGCCTTGGCGCTCTTGGTCTGGGATGCTGTGCACAAACTGCGTTTACAACGGCGCTCGGCCGACGCCCTCAAACTGAGCGAGTCATTAGCGCCCTAAACCAATGTCTCTTTCCCATAACAACGGGGCGTTCCTCTGGTAACGCCACCGGCGGTTCCGTCCTATGCTTGGGCAGACCGGCCGCGGCCTCCCACTCAATGACTTAGGCAGAAACGCATCGTGAATACTAGTGAATTCTATCAGCAGATTTGGCAAGACTATATCAAGATGACACCTCAGGCAGAGGCCATTGAAGGCGCCTTAAGGATGCGCGGTGAGACGGTATTGAACGATCATATTGCCTTTCGCACCTTCAACCAGGGCCCGGCCCGACTCGCGACACTGGAACCCCTGATTTTGGCACTTGGCTATAAGCGTTTCGAACCCTATTACTTTGCCGGTAAAAAACTCGACGCCATGGGCTATACGCCGCCGAGTTCAGACTTGCCGCGCATCTTTATCAGTGAGCTGCGGGTCGAAGAATTGTCGGCCGAAAGCCAGGCTGTTCTGCAGCGATTGATCGGCCAAATGCCGGTTGATACGGCCGCGGATGCGAGCGTATTCTGGCGCGGCCGAGCCTGGCTTGCACCGACCTTTGCCGACTATAAAATGCTCGCGGCCGAGAGTGAATATGCCGCCTGGTTGAGCATTATCGGTCTGCGAGTAAACCATTTCACGATCAGCATCAATGCCCTGGCGCAGATGTCGGAGGTGGCCGACCTGAATGAGTTTGTGGAGGCGTTAGGCTTCAACATCAACGCCAGTGGCGGCCGGGTCAAGGGCTCACCAGCGGTCTTACTGGAGCAGTCATCGACCCTAGCCTCGACCCAGGAGTTTGAGTTTGCCGACGGTGACCGCCATGAGGTCTCAACCTGTTACTACGAGTTTGCCAAGCGTTATTGCGATGACGCCGGCCAGCTGTACCAGGGTTTCGTCGCCGCCAGTGCCGACAAGATTTTTGAATCGACCGACAGTCAGGGCTAGTTCGGCGTCTAGGGCAAGGCCGTTGTCAACGCGCGGTCACTGCCCTACACTACTGTTTTTGCCGTGCGCGCCGCTATGACTCAGCCACAAAATTTCAACCTGTTGCTCTGGCTCGACCTCCCGGTCACCAACCTAGATGCGTCGATCGCCTTTTACAGCGCTATTTTCGACCAGCCGTTGCGCGATGCCCGGCCCCACAGTGCCAGTGCAAGCCTACAGTTTTCCGGCGCCGGTTCCGGTCTTACCCTAATCGAACGCGCTCATTCGCTCGAACCGGCTGCCGCCATGCTGCCCTACTTCAATTGCCAAGGCCGCCTTCCCCAAGCCATTGCGCGCGTCCGATTGCACGGTGGGGTCCTGGTGCAACCGATCCAGAGTATAGAGCCTTTTGGTCAACGGGCGGTTATTCAGGATCCGGATGGCCATCTCATTGCACTGCACAGTGCGGAGTAAGTATGTGTTTAGCGGTTTTTTCTTGGCAACCCGGTAGCGCCGTACCCTTGAATCTGGTCGCCAACCGCGATGAGTTTCGCCAACGCCCCACCCAGGCCATGCATTGGTGGCCAGACCGAACCTTGCTCGCCGGCAAGGACTTACAGGCCGGTGGCACCTGGTTGGGCTTCAATCGGCGCGGTTATTTTGCCTTGCTGACCAATATTCGACCCGGTTTTATCGGCGCCAGTTCGGCCTTCAGCCGAGGTGATCTGGTGCGCGACTTTCTCCAAGGCTGCGCGAGTATCGAGGCTTACCATCGCGCTATTCTGCCACGCTTGAACGACTATGGCGGTTTCAATCTGGTGTTAGGCGATGCCCGGCGGTTGTTCTATTTCAGCAGCATTCACCCGAGCGGCCAATGGTTAGCGCCCGGCATCCATGGTTTGTCTAACGACAGTCTGAATACGCCCTGGCCAAAAACGGTTTTAGCCAAACAACAGATGCGCGCCTGGGGTGATGCCCGTTTACAGAGCGCGGACGGCCAAACCATTCTCACCTCGACTGCGATCGCCGAGCAGCAAGCGCTGCCGAGCACTGGTGTGCCGCTGGACTGGGAGCAAACGCTCTCGGCGCAAACCATCGTCGGCGCCGACTATGGCACCCGGTGCCGGACTCAGGCTCGGCAATTGCGCTCAGGGGCTCTTGAGGTGGTGGAGCATCAACTCGATGGGCACGGTCAGATCCTCACCAGCGCACGCTTCAATCTAGCCGGCGGTGCTGATTAACCGGCAACTGTTGCCGCACGGCCGCGACCCGATCGAATTCCACGACTAACAACTGACCACAGGGCTCGGCGCCCAGGTCCTGAATCTCACCCCAGGGGTCGACCAACAGGGAGTGCCCCCAGGTTCGCCGCCGTGGGTCGTGCTGGCCACATTGGTTGACGGCGGCGATGAAATAGCCGTTTTCGATCGCCCGGGCCCGACACAAGACTTCCCAGTGCGCTTGGCCGGTTTTATAGGTAAAAGCCGAGGGCACGATAACCAGCTCGGCACCGGCATCGTTGAGCTGGCGAAACAGTTCTGGAAAGCGCAGGTCATAGCAGACGGCCAAGCCCAGAGCCCCCCAAGGGCTGTTCAGGGTTACCACCGAAGACCCAGGCGAGTAGTTATTGGATTCTTTATAAACGCCTTGCTGATCGCCTACCAAAGCGTCAAAGAGGTGCATTTTATCATAATGGCCAACCACCTCACCGTGGTTATTGACTAGGTGGCAGCGTGCTCTGGGCCGGCTGTCGAGAGCGGTCAGGACCGGCACCGTGCCGGCCACAATCCACAGGCCATATTGTTGTGCTAAGGTGCGGATGACCGAGCCAACTGGGCCGTCAAAATTTCGCTCCTCGGCGGCCATTGGTCGCGGATCGAGGCCACCCATCTGGGCAAACATTTCCGGCAACACCACCAACTCGGCCCCGCTGCTTGCCGCCTGCGCGACCTGCTGTCCGACCCACGCCAGATTGGCGTCAACCTCGATACGGCTGGTCATCTGAACAAAATATATCTTCAGGGGCGTACTCATTGCTCTGGTTCTCCTAGGGTCATGGTTACTCGCGCTCACTATCGGTCGGCCCAGTGGGTTCTGCCACAAGGCCAGCACCGGCCCGATAAAACCGTGTATTGGGGGCTTCAAAGGATCCCGTAACGTGCATGCGCGCTGAACTCAGGCGTTCGAGTTGATTGTTGAAGACCCGCTCGGTCACATAGATGGCGGCCGCAGCCTGGGGCGAAACACCGGCGAGCAATGCCACTAAGGGGAAGGTGCTCGACAACGGCACGGTCAATGTCATGTCGACATCCAATTCGTCTGACAGCAGGTCGGCGTCGCCGCTGAAGCGGAATTTGGTCGCGGAGCCATCGATGACCAGCCTTTCCCCTACTCGGGCGAAACCGCGATCGAACAGCAACTCACCGTCGATGGAGTCAAAGGTAATCCCGGTGCGCAGCAAATCGGAAAAGTCAAAGGCAATACGATTCAACACCCGGGTGAAATTCAACAGTCCGATTAGCTTAACGCCCTCATATTCGGGCACATCCAAGATCGCACCCTGATTGAACTTCAAGCCGATGGCGCCTTGCAACCGTTTAAAGTCAAAATGCGCCGGGGAGCCCTGCCAATGGGTCGCTACATCCAGCATGCCATCTCGAGTGCTCAGTACCGGCGCATAGCCCCAGGTAGTGAGCACATCTTGCAGATTGCCGGTCCGAATCGAACCGTTAAAGTCGGTTCGATGTTTGGCCTGCTCTCGGGTCCACAACAGATCGCCATTCAGGGTGGCTCCAGGCATCTGGCCAACCAGGTCAGATGCCGTCAAGACACCGTCCTCGACTCTGACTTCAGCGCGCCAATTACCTAAGTCACGCTGGTTCCAAATCAGCTTATTAATTTGCAGTGACAAATCCGGCACATCGCTCGGCAAGTAATTCAACAAAGGATCCAGCTGATCAACAAAGGGGACCTGTTCTGCGGCAGAAGTCAGCGCGACCCATTGCACGTCGGCGAAGATGGGCTCAGGCCCATGAGGTATGGCCACCTCCGCTTGACCCTCGGCGCTGTTAAAGGAAATCAGCCAAGCATTCTCGGCGCGCAGCAAGGTGGTCACCACATCGCTCCAGTCTTGTCCCAGGTAAACCAGACGCTGCGCTTGAATGTTGATCGCGGCAATCATTGATTCAAAGGAACGGCCTGGATTCAGCGGTGTTTTAGCGGGGTAGCGTTGATCGAAGGCTTGGACAAATTGCCACCAGCTGTCGGCGTCGGCTTGGTCAACCTGAATATCGAAGTAGACACCGTTTTCTCGCCGAACCCGAAGCGGCTCATTGATAGCGATCGCACCACGTTGGACCCTATTGGCTGTATCGAGTTCAAGATAACTGGTTAGGCTGGTCCCCAAGTTGGCCGACAGGGTCGTCCAACCCCGCGGGTCGAAATTAATACTTAGGTCCAAGGCCAAGGGCGCCTGAGCAGATTTACTCAGGGGGGCTGGCAGCGGCAAGGCTAGGCCAATCAAATCACTCCGACTCTCGATCCGGGTGCGCCCAGGCTCGATACGGATCAGGGTTTGGTGGCCAACGCTGACGTGTTGGGCACGCAGAAAGGGGTCATTGATGCGCTCACCCCAATAGGCCACCGGTGTGCGCCCCAGCAGGGCGATGCTAAAAGCGCTACCGTTGTCGCTCGCCAGCGTCGCGCGCTGCAGCTGGCCCTGATGGATCAGCGTCAAGTCTGCGCTGCGCAGTCCGGCACGGCTCTGGTAACTTAACTGGCCATTAATATCGGTTAAGGCGAGATCTAATGCACCCAGGGTTAAGGTCACGCCACGCAGCTCTGCGTCTATTGAAACCTCTGGTGCACTGAGTTGCAGCAGCGGCCATTCCAGCTGCAGGGTGACATCAACCTCACCCTCGGTCGCCGCCCAATCGCTAAACCGCGCGCCATCGCCGAGCTGTAACGGTCCAGTCTGCAAAAATTGCAACGCCTCACGACCCGACGCCAGGGCCTTAACTCGCGTGGTGATGCGCTGAGTGGAAAAATTAAGGGCCGCGTCCATTTTACTCAGCCTAAAGCCGGGATACTGGCCCTGTAGACCGGAGAAGTTCAAACCGGCATCGGTTAGGGCAAACTCGCCCGCGACGCCCTGCACCGGTGACCACTCATCCAAAAATGTCATTTCCAGGTTGGCGACACTGGCATTGATGAAATATTGACTGCGAGCTTTAAACGCCTCGTCTGTGCGGCTCAGATAGTTGAACTCGGCCCGACTGAAGTCACCGCCGCGCAGCCGCGCGTCAACTATTCGCACCGTCTCCGGCCTCAACAGTCGGTTATTGGCTAAAAACTGGACCCAGGAGGCATCGAGCTGCGCGGCCGTCACCTGAAGCTCGAGCGTGCCTTCTGTGCCCATGTGGCGCGCTTGTGCATTGGGCGACGTCGATTGCCACTGCAGGTGCAGCGGCAACGGCTTGGCTATCGACCCGGCCCTGGCCTGCTCAGGCACGGCCAGAGTCAGGTCCGCCGAACCCTCGCTGATGACGCCCTGCTCGGCATCGGCTTGCCAGGTCAACTGCAGCGCTAGGGCCTCTGCGATCGGAGCATTGGCATAGAGTGCCGGTAAGTCGATTGGCACCCCAGTGCCCGATAGGCTGAGCTGCCCTCTGTCGCCTTTCATGTCCAGCCGGCCGTTCAGCTGCTGAGTGCCCGGAACAGCCTCGACCGACGAGGTGGCTAGGTCGGTCACCGCCGCCGTCAGCTGCCAGGATTCAGGCTCTCGGTCCACACGGGTGAGTTGTCCCTGATCGAGAAAGCCACTCGGTTGCAGGCCGCGCCAGAAGCCGCTGGGATCATCCAAAGCAAACCACTGGCCAATAAGGTCTAGTGCTACCCGGTCCCACTGCAGCGTCAAACGATCCGCGCGCCGGCTAATGTAGGCCTGTGTCGCGGATAAGGCCTGAGCGTTTGAACGACCCGCGAGCAGGTTCAACCAGCCATCAAAGCCATCCGTCCGCCGCTCCAGATAGGCTTCTGCCTTGAGGTCCTGGACCCGCATGATATCTGCAGGGCCTTCCAATGCGATTAGGTCGGACTGCAGGCGCGCGGTCACATCCAGCACATGATGCTGATCAAAATTAACCCAATACTCTCCGGCGACGATCGCGTGCCTGACCTCGGCGTCCGATACCTCAATCCAGGGCGCAAGATCGATGGCCGCGTGCTTAAAATAGGCGCGATTGGCCTGGGTGCCATCCTGGCGAGTTTCAACTTGCAGTTGTAGCGGGATGTCGAAGCCTTGGCCGTTAAAGACGGCATCCGCAACCAGGTCAATCTCGTTATCCGTGCCGCTGACTCGACCCTGCTGCAGGGTCAAAGCAAACATCGGTAGGGTGAGCGGCCGCAGGCTTAGATGGGTATTGGTAAATTGCACTTCACGCTGACGTTGCAGCAGGCGGAGAAGATCGTTTAGCTTAACGCCCTCCCCCTCGGCCGAAGCCAGGCCATGCATCTGCCAACCGCGGGGGGTCTGCACCAGTTCGGCACTGAAATCACTTAATTCGAAACGGATAAAAGCCAGGCCACCGCGCGATATCGACTCATAGAGGCCAGGTGCTAGCGTCATCTTGGCCATGCTGAGCGTGTCCCCGATTTGGATATCGGTTAACTGCACTACCGGGTTAAAGCGCTCCCACTCACCCTGCAACCGTCCAATGCTGACTGGGGCACCCACTTGCGCGCTGAGCCAAGTTTCAACTTCGGGCTTTAACCGCTCAATATAGGGAAAAAATTGCCGACCCAGGGCCAGATAGGCGGCGAACAACAGCACCCAGAAGGCCAAGACTCTAAGCACGGCGCTGCGCAGCGCGGGCCAAAAAGGGGTTGTTGTCGGCGGCATCAGTTCATATCTCTTCGATCACCTGTCTCGCTGCGGCTGTACAGTACTTTTTCCATTATTACAGCACGCTAACAGCCTGCTGTAATTAAGATATGAACTCAAGCCTACTGCAGAATGACATCAAACTGTTCCTGACTGTAGATCGGTTCAACCTGGAAACGAATCGGCTTACCAATAAATTCCTCTAGATCGGCAACATTCGAGGACTCCTCATCCAACAACCGATCGACCACCTGTTGCGACGCCAATACTAGGTAACGATCGTTGTTATAGGCTCGTTCTTCGCGCAGAATTTCACGAAACACTTCATAGCAAACGGTTTGCGGTGTTTTTTGCCGACCGCGGCCGTGACAAACCGAGCAATGTTCGGTTAAGACATGTTCCAGGCTTTCTCGGGTGCGCTTGCGGGTCATCTCCACCAGACCCAACTCCGACACCCCGGTCACTTTACTCTTAGCATGATCTTTTTCGAGATTTTTCTCCAACATGCGGTGTACCTGACGGCGGTGTTCTTCATCGACCATATCGATAAAATCGAGAATAATGATGCCGCCCAGGTTGCGCAGGCGCAATTGTCGACAAATGGTCGTTACCGCTTCTAGGTTGGTTTTAAAGATGGTTTCTTCTAAATTACGATGGCCAACAAAGGCGCCGGTATTGACATCGATCGTGGTCATAGCCTCGGTTTGATCAATAATCAAATAGCCACCCGATTTCAGCTCAACCTTGCGGCTTAGGGCCTTAGACATCTCGTCCTCAACCGAATAGAGATCGAAGATCGGCCGTTCGCCCGGATAATACTCGAACAGATCGATCACCTCGGGCATATATTTGGTCACGAAATCTTGAACCTTGCCGAAGGTTTCTTTCGAATCGATGCGAATCTTCTCGGTATCGGCACGCACTAAGTCGCGCGCCACCCGCAAGTAGAGGGGCAGGTCTTCGTAGATAACGGACGTCGCAACACTGTCCTTCATGCGCTCCTGCAGCACGCGAAAGACGCGTTTCAAGTAATTCATATCCGAACGAATCTCGAACTCTCCGATACCTTCAGCCGCGGTACGCAGAATAAACCCGCCCTTTTCGATCTCCTCCAACGCCTTCATTTCAGTCACCGTCTTACGGAGTCGGTCGCGCTCCGTCTCGCCATCGATGCGCTGTGAGACCCCGATGTGGTTAGAACCGGGCATAAACACCAGATAGCGAGAGGGGATGGATAGGGCCGTAGTCAAGCGCGCACCCTTGGTGCCCATCGGATCCTTAATCACCTGAACTACCAGCGCCTGGCCTTCGCGCACCAGGGTTTGAATCGGTTTGTGAGGCTCATTATCGACTCGATCGTGGTCGATATCGGACGCGTGAATAAAGGCCGCACGCTCCAGTCCTATATCGATAAAGGCGGCCTGCATGCCGGGTAGCACGCGCACCACCTTGCCTTTATAAATATTACCGACCAGCCCCCGGGTTTGGTTGCGCTCGAGAAAAATTTCTTGCACCGCGCCATTTTCAACCAGTGCTACTCGGGTTTCCATCGGCGTCACATTTACTAAAATATCGGAAGTCATCTGAGATCCTATTAAAATCGAAATAAGATTTTGCCATACCAAAACCCGATGCGCTTAAATTGGCATCAGGCCCTGATACAAAGAGAATCGTGCCTTACCCAATAGCAGGGCGGTTTCATGCAGCGGGAGCCCCACGACGGAACTGTAACTGCCCGCAATTTTAGTTACAAAAACCCCACCCAGGCCTTGAATACCGTAGCCGCCGGCCTTGTCGAGTGGCTCGCCAGAATGCCAGTAGGCCGAAATCTGCGGCTCCGACAAGGCCATAAAGCTAACGTCGGTGGTTACCAAGGCTCGATAAGAGTCACCAACGGACACCAGGGCAATGCCCGTCAGTACTTGATGGGTACGCCCAGACAACAATCGCATCATGGTCTGAAAGTGTTCCTTGGAGGTTGGCTTGCCGAGAATCTGGCCGTCGATCACCACGCTGGTGTCGGAGCCGAGGACCCAGCAGTCTGCTGGCCGATCCAATAATGCCAAGCCGGCCTGGGCCTTGACCAGGGCGAGACGATCGACATAGCGATTGGGCGTTTCGCCCGACAAAACCGACTCATCGATGTCGGTGGCCAGGGCGGTAAAGTCGATTCCCAAGGTGGTCAGCAACTCGCGTCGCCGAGGCGATTGGGATGCCAATATCAGCTTGGCCACTATTGCACCCGCGCCCGCAACTGCAGTGCCTGCAATAAACCATAGACCCAAGGCCAAAGGAGCGCTGAGGTTAACGCCGGCCAGATATGTATTTCACCGGACACCACCGACATCAGAGCGGTCTTGAGCCACTGACTGAGCATATGGGTGGCCCCGATGAGGCAGAATATCGCTAACGCCTGCTGGCCCAGCGGATACATCCGTAAGCGGACACTTAACAACAAGACCGTGTAGGCCAGGGCGGCAAATACCAGTCCGTAAAGGCCAAGGGTAGTGCCCATCAAGGTGTCATAAAAGAGCCCGACCAAAAAGGCCATTAAGATGCCAAATCGTTCCGGCACAATGAGTACCCAGAAAATAATCATCAGGCCAACCCAATCGGGTCGAGCAATCTCAAATCGGCCGGGCAGCGACAAGGCCGCCAAATAAAAGGCGACGAAAAAGCTCAAGCCGATCAGCCAGAGTCCGTGTGCCGGTTTTGCTTTCATTGCTTTTGCCCCTGAAATACGATCAACATGCTGCGTGAGCGGTCCAGACGAGCTAAGGGCGCGGCACGGATGCGCGCAAAGGGCTCACCCGGATCGTGCTCGATGGCGATCACCTCGGCAACCGGATAGCCGGCCGGAAAACGCAGGCCCAAGCCGGAAGTAACCAAGATGTCACCGATCTTAACGTCGGCGGTATCGGGCATATATTCCAGCTCCAAACTGTTCAGGTCACCGGTACCGACCACCACGGTACGCATGCCATTGCGATTAATATAGACCGGCACCGCCAAGTTTACATCGGCCACCAGCGCGACGCGCGAGGACAAGGAATCGACTTGCACCACCAAACCAAACAGGCCGTCTGCATCGACCACTGCCTGGCCAACCGCGACCCCGTCTTGGGCGCCTCGGTTAACGATGACTTGGATCGAAAAGGGGTCTGGATCGACGCGAATCAACTCCGCCGTCAGGAATTCGGTCTCCAGGCGCGCGGTGGCATTCAATAATTGCCGCAGGCGGCCGTTCTCAGCCTCTAGAATGGCCAACCATTGCACCTTTTGCTGCAAGATCAGCATCTGGCTGCGCAGCGAGCGGTTGGAGTCTAGCAGGACATTACGTTCGGAAAAGGTTTCACTGGACCATTTGACCAGTTCACTGGGTAAGGCAACCAGAGATTGCACCGGTGCAACCACATAAGACAGACTCTGACGGGCCTTGTCCAATTGGTTAAAGCGCAGGTCGAGAAACATCAACAAGAGCGACCCGGCGGCAACCAAGGCGAATCGATAGCCATGATGTGGCCCGGTTGAGTAGATCGGTTTGATGAGCGGGCTCCTGAATTCGGCGATAAACAAAAGGCCTGGCCAATCTGCCAACAGGCTCCGGGTGGCCAATAAAGTGAAGCCCTGCATTAGATGCAAGGCTCGGGTCGGTCGAGTGGGACTAGCGCCCCAAGACGGGCCCTACGTTATGATGGACAGGCTTATCATTCGGAACTGAGGAAATCAAAGGTGCTGTCGTCCATCATCTCCAACGCTCGACCACCGCCGCGCGCCACACAGGTCAGCGGATCATCGGCGATCAAAACCGGCAGACCGGTTTCTTCACTGAGCAAGCGATCGATATCGCGCAGCAGAGCACCACCACCGGTTAACACCAAACCGCGCTCGGCGATATCGGCAGCCAATTCCGGCGGTGTTTGCTCCAAGGCACTCTTGACAGACTGGACAATGGCCGACAGATTTTCCTGCAGCGCTTCCAAAACTTCATTGCTGTTTAGGGTGAAGCTACGCGGTATACCCTCGGCCAAGTTTCGGCCGCGGACATCAATTTCGCGCACTTCGGCACCTGGGTAGGCACAGCCGATCTCAATCTTGACCCGCTCAGCCGTAGCTTCGCCAATCAAGGAACCGTAGTTCCGACGCACATAGGACACGATGGCTTCATCGAAGCGATCACCGCCGACCCGAACCGACTCGCTCAAAACAATACCGTTGAGCGAGATCACCGCAATTTCAGTGGTGCCGCCGCCAATATCGACAATCATCGAACCGCGTGCCTCTTCGACCGGTAAGCCGGCACCAATAGCGGCTGCCATTGGCTCTTCAATTAGATAAACTTCGCGTGCACCGGCACCATAGGCCGATTCGCGAATAGCCTTGCGTTCAACTTGGGTCGATTTACAAGGCACACAGACCAGTACGCGTGGGCTGGGGGCAAACCAACTGTTCTCGTGCACCTTGCTAATGAAGTGCTGCAACATCTTTTCGGTGACGTGAAAATCGGCAATAACGCCGTCTTTCATCGGCCGGATGGCCTGAATGCTACCGGGCGTCCGGCCAAGCATACGCTTAGCTTCTTCACCAACGGCCGCGATGGTCTTGGTGGATCCGGTGGTGCGCACCGCAACAACAGACGGTTCGTTGAGCACGATATCTCTGTCGCGCACATATATCAGGGTGTTGGCCGTTCCCAGATCGATCGACAAGTCACTTGAAAATAAACCACGAATTCGTTTAAACATTTAATTATCGCTTTAATGCAAAAGGTGACAGACACATAACAGCTTGGCAATGTAACAATGGTGGGGTTTTTGGGCAAGGAGTAAATGTGATAACCTAGCGTCTATTAAGGGATTTCCATAGAATTGATCGAAAAACAGGCAGCCATTAGCGCTTTGCCTGAAAAATTCGTCGATCTGTGGCTTATTAGCGCGCAAAAGCCAATCTTTACCGCATCGATTGGTTTACCATTTTACTTAATTCAAATGTCTGTTCAGGAGAACCCCGACCATGAGCCTCGATCGCTCTCAGGTTGAAAATGTCGCGCGTTTGGCGCGTATCAAAATCGATGAAAATGAAATGGCCGACTACGTCGACAGCCTCTCGTCGATCCTCGCATTGGTTGATCAGATGCAGGCCATCGACACCACCGATGTTGAGCCGCTGGCCAACCCTCTCGATGCCGCGCAACGGCTCAGGGCCGACGTGGTCACCGAAGCAAATCAACGCGAGCTGCTGCAAGCCAACGCACCCCACGCCGAAAAGGGCCTGTTTCTCGTCCCTAAAGTTATTGAGTAAGGTACCTGCGCATGTTAGATAAAACCCTCAAACAATTGTCTGATGGCCTGGCCCAAGGCGACTTTTCCAGTGTCGAATTGACCACCGCGTACCTGGACAGAATCCAGCAAGCAGACAGCCGTTACAATGCCTTTGTCACCGTCACCGGCAGCCAAGCCCTAGACAGTGCCCGCGCCGCCGATGCCCGCCGTGCCAAGGGCGACGCCAGTGCTTTAACCGGCCTGCCGATTGCGCACAAAGATATATTCTGTACCGCCGGCGTACGCACCAGCTGCGGCTCCAAAATGCTCGATAACTTTATCGCACCCTATGAGTCCACAGCCACGGCTCGCCTAGCTGACGCGGGCATGGTCATGCTCGGTAAGACCAATATGGATGAGTTTGCGATGGGTTCCTCTACCGAATCCAGCTATTACGGCGCGACCCGCAATCCATGGGATCTGGAAGCCGTGCCGGGCGGCTCCTCAGGCGGTTCTGCCGTTGCGGTTGCCGCGCGCATGGCTCCGGTCGCTCTGGGTACCGATACCGGTGGGTCAATTCGTCAGCCAGCCGCCTTTTGCGGCATCACCGGCTTAAAGCCAACCTATGGCCGAGTATCGCGCTGGGGCATGATTGCCTATGGCTCGTCGCTCGATCAGGCCGGACCGATGACTCAAACCGCTGAGGATGCCGCCTTGCTGCTCAATAGCTTGGCCGGGTTCGACCCCAAGGACTCGACCTCAATGGAGCGCCCGGTCGAAGACTTTTTAGCCAACCTCAATCAACCCATCAAGGGCTTGAGAATAGGCCTGCCCAAGGAATACTTTGGTGAGGGGCTCGATCCGGGCATCCGTGCCGCCGTCATGGACGCCGTTAAGCAATTTGAAGCGATGGGTGCCGTGGTGAAGGAAATTTCCCTGCCGCGTACCGAGTTGTCGATTCCGGCTTACTATATTATTGCCCCCGCCGAGGCCTCAACCAACCTGTCACGTTATGACGGTGTGCGCTATGGCCATCGTTGCGATGCACCAACTGATTTAGCCGACATGTATATGCGCACGCGCGCCGATGGGTTCGGCATCGAAGTAAAACGCCGCATCCTGGTCGGCACCTACGCGCTGTCAGCCGGCTATTACGACGCCTATTACCGTAAAGCCCAGCAGTTACGCCGCCTGATCAAGCAGGACTTTCAACAAGCCTTGGCCGATGTCGATGTAATCTTGGGGCCAACGACCCCATCACCGGCTTGGAAAATTGGCGCAAAAAGTCAAGATCCAGTAGCCATGTATCTGGAAGACATCTATACCCTGTCAGTCAATCTGGCCGGCTTACCGGGCCTAGCCCTGCCCTGCGGTTTCCAATCTGGACTGCCAGTGGGGCTGCAACTTATCGGCAATTATTTTGACGAGGCCCGGTTGCTCAACATCGGCCATCAATTCCAGCTGGCAACAGACTGGCATACCCGCAAGCCGAATTTATAAGGAGAAGCGTATGCAGTGGGAAACGGTTATCGGGTTGGAAATTCATGTCCAGCTCTCAACCCAATCAAAAATATTTTCAGGTTCCAGCACCGCCTTCGGTGCTGAGGCCAACACCCAGGCCAGCGTGATCGATCTGGCGCTACCCGGTGTATTGCCCGTCTTTAATGAACAGGCACTGGCAAAAGCAGTGGCCTTCGGCTTGGCAATCGATGCGCAGATTGGCAAGCGCTCGGTCTTCGATCGGAAAAATTATTTCTATCCCGATCTGCCCAAGGGCTATCAGGTTACCCAGATGGATTTCCCGATTGTCGGCCAGGGCAGCGTCGATATCACCACCGAGGATGGCACCAACTTCACCATCGGTGTGACCCGAGCCCACCTGGAAGAGGATGCTGGCAAGTCGCTGCACGAAGACTTTCAGGGCATGAGCGGCATCGACCTGAACCGAGCCGGTACGCCCTTGCTCGAAATCGTCTCTGAACCGGACATTCGCAACGCCAAACAGGCCATCGCGTACCTTAAAAAAATTCACAGCATCATCACCTATATCGGCGTGTCCGATGGTGATATGTCGCAGGGTTCCATGCGCTGCGATGTGAATATTTCGCTGCGGCCATTCGGTCAATCTGAGTTTGGCACGCGCACCGAATTGAAGAATTTGAATTCCTTTAAATTTATTGAGAAGGCGATTCATACCGAAGTCGAGCGTCAGAAAGATATATTGGAAGACGGCGGCCGAATCATCCAGGAAACTCGGCTCTATGATGCCGATAAGGATGAAACCCGACCGATGCGCAGTAAGGAATTCGCCAACGACTACCGTTATTTCCCGGAGCCCGACTTACTGCCGATCGAAATCGATGACGCCTATATCGAAGCCATACGTGCGACCTTGCCAGAATTACCGGACACCAAACTGGCGCGCTTTATCGCCGATTTTGGTCTAACCGAATACGATGCCAGCGTGTTGACCAGCAGTCGCCCGATGGCAAACTATTTTGAACGGGTCGCCGAACAGTGTGGCGACGCCAAACTGGCCGCCAACTGGTGTATGGGCGATCTATCGAAACTGCTCAACCAGCAGGATTTAACCATCGATAATTGCCCCATTGCGCCAGAGGACCTGGGTCTACTGTTGTTGCGCATCAAGGACAATACCATCTCCGGCAACATTGCCAAGACGGTATTCCAAGCGATGAGTGACGCTCAAGGCTCGGCCGATGAGATTATCGCCGCCAAAGGTCTTAAACAGGTCACCGACAGCGGAGCCATTGCCGCTCTGGTAGATCAGGTGATTGCCGACAACCTCGATCAGTTCAATGCGTTTAAGGGCGGCAAGGATAAGCTGATTGGCTTCTTCGTCGGCCAAGTCATGAAGCTCTCTAAGGGCCAGGCCAACCCCGGTCAGGTGAATGAGATCCTGCAAGCAAAAGCAAAACAGTAGCAGCGTAAGCGGCCAGTTTGATTGGCCGCTGAATTTCTGGCTCGGTTGCGCGCCACCGAATTCGGCGCACGACCTTGGTTGCAGTAAGCTGGCACATCGAGTCGTTCAACCAGTCTTCACCTGCGCATCAATCGTTCGCCCCTTGGGCCAAACTATTTACACCCGACACTCAACCCACCCCCCCTCTGCGCCGGCATCGCGCTGCGCCCAACTATACTCGTCTGTAACGCCCTAATAGTTAAGTTTGGCCACTACAAG
>NZ_CEYAVF010000030.1:41417-48568 GCF_982785585.1 Reinekea sp.
GCGCCCAACTATACTCGTCTGTAACGCCCTAATAGTTAAGTTTGGCCACTACAAGGCCTACCACTCACTGTTGTATATTAAGGTGACCTATTGACCCCCGTGAAAAGACTGATTCGACGCTCGGCCATCCTGGTCTTGTCGGCACTGACCGGACCGCTGTTCGCCGCCTCGGTGCCCACCTTGGATGCGCAGACTGCGCTCAACAAGGGTGAAGTCAGTCTGAGCGGCACCTGGGGCTTTACCTGGGGCCGCTGGATCCCCCTGGATACGATTCAATCGAGCGAACTGTCGGTCGAGCACGTTGAGCTGCCGAACTTCTTACTCAACCTAGGGAGCAGCCAAACCCAGAAAACCGATAATATTGTTCAAGGCTATGGCACCTATGTTTTGCAAATCGACAACCTCCGTGAGGCATTTGAGCATCCCACCCTGTTTGTCCGCTATGTGCAAGATGCTTGGCAGGCATGGTGGGTCGATAGCAGCGGCGAGATCAGCCTACTGGGGCAATCGGGGCAGATAGCCAAGCGCGCGGATGAGCAGGCGTTTCGCAACAATACCGCCATTATCCACCTGCCCGGCAAGAGTCAGAGCGGCACTCTGGTGATCTACCTATCGGCCTATCACACCAGCTATGCCGGCCTCTATGGTGAACTGACCATACGCGAACAGGAGACGACCCTAAGGGGGCTGCTGACGGACCTGACCGTACGCACTTTTTTAATCGCTGTTGGTATCTATGTCACCATTCAGAATTTGGTTTTCTATGTTCGCCGGCCGCAAGAAAAAACCCTCTTACTCTTAGCGCTGTTTGCCGCGGTGATTTTAGTACGGGCGGCTTTAGCGTCCGGCTATGTCGACTATTTTATTGCCCAACCGCGCTGGGCAACAACCTTTTTTAAGGCAGAATATCTGTTAGTGGTCTGGCCAGGTATCGCCGCGTTACATTTTTTATTGGCGTTTTTTCCGGTGCGCGGATCGCGTCAGTTTATGCTCGGGGTCTACCTGTTCTTTGGCGCACTGATACTGGTCACCAGTTTTGCTCCCTTGTCGCAAGTGACGCTAAATCTATGGGCCTATCAAATCGGCCTGCTGGTTTTTACCGCGCTATGCATGATTACCGTGGTGCGCGGCCTGGTGCTTCGACTTCCGGATGCCCGGCATTTCTTATTCAGTATCACGCCGCTCGTCTTGGCCGTTTTTAACGATCTGATCGCCGGACAAATGGCCAGTTATAATTTCTTTATTGTCGAGTATGGTTTGTTTCTCTTTCTCTTCGTACAGACTCAAATTCAGTCGACTCGCTTTGTCGACGCACTGAAAACATCCGAACACCTGAGCGCCCATCTAGTTGAGGAAGTTGCCCTAAAAACTCGGCAACTGCGCTTACACAACGAGCGTTTAACCGAACAAGCCGTGGATCTGTCGCATCAAAACGACGAAATAAAATTGATCGCCGAGACCGATCATCTGACCGGCCTACTCAATCGCCAAACCCTGGACAAGTTATCCGAGCTGCAATTCCAGTTGGCCATCGGCTATCGCCAACCCTTGGCGCTGGTGATCATGGACCTCGATCATTTCAAGGCCATTAACGATACCCATGGCCATCTAGTGGGCGATGAATGTCTGATCTTTGTGGCATCTTTTTTACGCGGCTACAAGCTGCGTAAGCGCGATATCATCGCCCGCTTCGGCGGCGAAGAACTGGTTATCCTGCTAGCCGATACCAACCTCGCCATGGCCACCAAGATTACCCAGGATCTTTGCGATAGCCTGGCCAAGACACCGGTCACCGGCGACCATCCCGATATCATCCTGACCGCCAGCTTTGGCATTGCCGAGCGGATTAGCAGTCGGGCACAAAGCGTGCACCAACTGATTGGCTTTGCCGACCAGGCCCTCTATCAGGCCAAGCGGCACGGTCGAAACCGGGTGGAGGCCTACGACCCGAGCGGGCCCGAGGCAGAGGTCTAAGCGGCTCAAAAACCCCACTCCGTCTACGCTAGACCCTGGCCTCAAACCACCCCCCAGACGCCGCGGATCGTCCGCTGTTCCGACTATACTGATTCAAGCTATCAGCGCCGATTAGGTTGGCCAGATCTCGCCCCGACACTCACTCTTAGGCCCTAAGGTAAGCTATTGACTGTATTCAAAAACCTGACGCGCCTAGGTACCACCTTGTTGCTCTGGGCACTGCTCGAGCCAGTGTTGGCCGCGCCCGTTCCAACACTTAACGCCGAGGCGGCGCTGCAAGATGGCGAGCTTAGCTTGGCCGGCAGCTGGGGCTTTAGTTGGGGCCGCTGGCTACCGTTGGATCAGATTGGCTCCGCCGACCTCTCTGTGGATCGGGTTGAACTGCCCAACTATTTGGTCGATTTACCGATAGAGGGTCTGGCCGGGCGCGACGGCATCGTGCGCGGCCATGGCACCTACCTGCTGCGACTCACCCATCTGGACGCCGCCTTTGTCCGTCCGGCTCTATCGATGCGCTATGCTCGAGACGCTTGGCAAGCCTGGTGGGTCGACGACGCCGGCGCGGTGCAGCTGCTCGGTCAGTCCGGGCAGATTGCCGAAAACGCCGAGGACCAGGCGATGCGTCATAAGGCGTCCTTATTGATCCTGCCCAGCACCAGCCAGGGCGGCACCCTAGTGGTGTACCTGTCGGCGTACCATTCAAACCATTCCGGCCTCTATGGCGACTTTACTTTGCGTGAGTATGACAGTGCATTTCGTCTCATCCTGACCGACCTATTGGTGCGCACCTTTCTGATCGCGGTGGGCATCTATGCGACTATTCAAAATATGGTCTTTTTCCTGCGCCGACCCCAGGAAACCACCCTGCTGCTCTTGGCGCTTTTTTCCGGGGTTAGCCTCTCCAGAGCGGCTTTTTCATCCGGTTATGTCGACTATTTTATCGCCCAGCCCTACTGGTCTATTTTTTTCTATAAGGTTGAGTACATCTTAATTTTTTGGCCGGCCATTGCCGGCCTGCAGCTATTGTTAGGATTTTTTCCGGTGCGTTCGGGGCGTCAGTTGATGCGGCTGACCTATGGTCTCTTTGCCCTAGCAATTCTGGCAACCGCTATCGCCCCGATGTCCAGCGTCACCGCACATCTATGGGCCTATCAACTGGCGTTACTGTTCTTCACCCTGCTCTGTTTGCTGACTATTATTCGTGGCCTCATACTGCGCCTGCCCGATGCGCGCCATTTCCTGCTCAGCGCCACGCCCCTGATGATGGCCGTTATCAATGATGTAATTGCCGGCCAATTGGCCAGCTATAACCTCTATGTGACCGAATACGCGCTCTTTGTGTTCCTCTTTGTACAAACCCAGATCCAATCGGCGCGCTTTGTCGACGCGCTAAAAACCTCCGAACATCTGAGTGCGCATCTGGGTGAGGAAGTGGCCCTGAAAACCCGCCAACTGCGTTTGCACAATGAGCTGCTCACGGAACAGGCCGAGGACCTGTCGCATCAGAACGATGAAATAAAGTTGATCGCCGAAACCGATCACCTGACCGGCCTGCTCAATCGGCAAACCCTAGATAAGTTATCGGAGCTGCAATTTCAGCTCGCCATAGGCTATCGCCAACCCCTAGCGCTGGTGATCATGGATCTGGACCATTTTAAGGCGATCAACGACACCCATGGCCACCTGGTGGGTGACGAGTGTCTAATATTCGTCGCGTCCTTCTTACGCGGTTACAAGCTGCGCAAACGGGATATCATTGCCCGCTTCGGCGGTGAGGAATTGGTTATCCTGCTGGCCGATACCGATCTGGACATGGCGCTCAGCATGGCTCAGGATCTGTGCGTTCATCTGGCCAAAACACCGGTGCGCGGTGATCATCCGGATATTACCCTGACCGCCAGTTTCGGCGTTGCCGAACTGATTAGCAGCCGGGCGAACAGTGTGCATCAGTTGATCGGCTTCGCCGACCAGGCCCTGTATCAGGCCAAGCAACGGGGTCGCAACCGAGTTTCCGCCTATACCCGCCCCGCTGCGGACCGGCGATCCACGACACCGGGCGCAGTCTGAGCCGAGCGTTTGGCAATTACCAGTTACCCCAGAGCCCGCTCCGGGTCAACTTCAACTTGAATCGCATAGCCCCGGAAAAAATATTTTTCGCCGCCAAACCGCACGGCGGTCGGGCTGCGTCAATGTCAACAATGCAGAAAAATAAAATTCCCTTCCAACACTACAGATAGTGTTTTAGAATCACTTTCAACACTACAACTAGTATTTAATCTCATTCTGTAGACTAAGGAGCCTGCCGCCATGACTGACAAAACAGAGCTGGAACGTGATAATTGCGTCAAGATCGACCATCAATCCGCGTCGATCGACATCTGGGACTCCAAGTACCGCCTGAAAGACAGTCGCGGTAACCCGGTGGATAACAGCATGCACGACACCTTCTCTCGAGTGGCCGATGCCTTATCTGCCGTTGAGAAGGGTAAGAAGAAGCAAGACGAGTGGCAGAGCAAGTTCAAGTGGGCGCTTGAAAACGGCGCCATCCCAGCCGGTCGTATTGTCTCCAATGCCGGCGCGCTGGCCCACAAACCGGCCACCTCAACCATCAACTGTACCGTGTCCGGTACCATCGAAGACTCGATGGACGGCATCCTGAAGAAGGTGCATGAAGCAGGCCTTACGCTGAAAGCCGGTTGCGGCATCGGTTATGAATTCTCCACCCTGCGCCCGCGCGACGCCTTCGTCTCCGGCGCTGGCGCTTACACCTCCGGCCCACTGTCCTTTATGGATATCTATGACCGCATGTGCTTTACCGTGTCCTCGGCCGGTGGCCGACGCGGCGCCCAGATGGCGACCTTCGATGTCAGCCATCCCGATGTAATCGACTTTATCAAGGCCAAGCGCGAAGATGCTCGCCTACGTCAGTTCAACCTGTCGCTGTTGATCACCACCGAATTTATGGAAGCCGTTAAGAACGATCAGGAATGGCCTCTGGTGTTCCCGGTTTCTGAAGCTGAAGCGCTGCGCGACGGTCTGGATGTCAACGACAGCGCTCAGGTGATTTGGAAAGACTGGCACGTCAAGAATGTCTATATGCAGAACGCAGACGGCCAGATCGCCTTTAAGGTGTATCGGGTGATCAAGGCGCGCAATCTGTGGAATATCATCATGACCTCCACCTACGATTTCGCCGAGCCAGGCTTTATTCTGATCGACAAGGTCAATGAATATAATAACAACTGGTTTTGTGAAACCATCCGCGCCACCAACCCATGTGGCGAACAGCCTCTGCCGCCCTATGGCAGCTGCCTGCTGGGCTCGGTCAACCTGACCCATTTTGTCGCCGATCCCTTCACCGACAAGGCCCGCTTCGACTGGGACAAGTATCGTAAAGTCGTGCAGATTTTCACCCGCATGCTCGATAACGTGGTGGAAATCAATGGCCTACCCTTGGAAGGCCAACGCCAGGAAATTGTCCGCAAACGTCGCCATGGCATGGGCTACCTAGGTTTGGGCTCTACCATCACCATGTTGCAAATGAAGTATGGCGATGACAAATCGGTGGCCTTCACCGAAGAAGTGACCAAAAGCATGGCCATGGCCGGCTGGGAAACCGGTTTGGAACTGGCGCGCGAGAAAGGCCCAGCGCCGGTTATGAGCGAAGAATTCGAAATCACTGGAGAGATGGTGCGCGCGCGCCCAGAAATACTCAGCGATGGCTATCAGGTGGGTGACAAGCTGCCCGGTCGTATTCTGCACGCTAAATACAGCCGCTATATGCAAAAGCTGGCCGCCGAGGCACCCGAACTGGTTAATGAACTGGCCCAAACCGGCGCCCGCTTCACGCACCATTCGTCTATTGCCCCGACCGGCACCATCAGTCTGTCGATTGCCAATAACGCCAGTAACGGCATCGAGCCAAGCTTTGCGCACCACTATAGCCGTAATGTGATTCGCTCAGGCCGCAAGACCAAGGAAAAGATAGATGTTTTTTCCTTTGAACTCTTGGCTTACCGCCAACTGGTCAATGATCAGGCCATGCCTTACAGCGACGCGGCCGATGCGCAGCTGCCGGACTATTTCCGCTCCGCCGATGATATAGCGCCGAAAGAGCATGTGGACATTCAGGCCGCGGCACAGAAGTGGATCGACTCGTCGATCTCCAAGACCGCCAACGTGCCCACCGACTACCCGTTCGATGACTTTAAAGATATTTATCTCTACGCTTATGAACAGGGCCTCAAGGGCTGCACCACCTTCCGTTTTAACCCGGAAGCGTTCCAGGGCGTACTGGTCAAAGAAGTCGATCTGGCCAACACCACCTATCGCTTCAAACTGGCCGACGGCTCCACCATGGAAGCCAAGGGCAATGAGATGATTGAATACGATGGCGAAACCCATTCAGCTGCCAACCTCTTTGATGCGCTCAAAGAAGGCTACTACGGGAAATTTTAAGGATGACTACGATGAAAAAGATTGACCAAAAGATCGTCGGCTATGAAGTCGTCACGGCAGACAAACAAGCCCTCGCCAAGGCTGAATCGGACGCAGTTGATCGCCGTGCCATCGTGCAGATGCACGAAGCGGTCGAGCGACCCGAGATGCTGATCGGCTCGACCTACAAGATTAAGACGCCGATGTCAGAACACGCCATGTACGTCACCATCAATGACATGCTGCTCAACGAAGGCACCAGTCATGAGATGCGCCAACCCTTTGAGATCTTTATCAACTCAAAGAACATGGAGCATTACCAATGGGTTGTGGCACTCACGCTGCTGATCTCAGCGGTATTCCGTAAGGGCGGCGATATCACCTTTATCGTCGACGAACTGAGCGCGGTGTTTGACCCGCAGGGCGGCTACTTTAAGCGTGGCGGTAAGTTTATGCCCTCACTGGTGGCCGAGATTGGCGATGTTGTCGAGAAGCATCTGAAGATGATCGGCATGATCACCAACGATCAGCTCGATGTGCATCAGAAGAAGATGATTCAAGAGAAACGAGCCGAATACGAAGCCCGTCAGGCCCAGCCAGCCGCCGGTGATGACAGCGACGAGGGTAACTTCCCGCCCGATGCTCAGCTTTGCAAGCTGTGCAGCACCAAGGCCGCCATCGTGATGGACGGTTGCCTGACCTGCCTGAACTGTGGTGATTCGAAATGCAATTAAGGCCCG
>NZ_CEYAVF010000031.1:0-6991 GCF_982785585.1 Reinekea sp.
CAGAGCCACAGTCAGAGCCACAGTCAGAGCCACAGTCAGAGCCACAGTCAGAGCCACAGGCGAGTGCCAGCCCCGACGTCGCTCTGACCAGTCCACCGTGGCCGGTTGATAGCCCGTCCGAGCCCCCGAAACTCGAACCAACAGCAGTGCTCAAGAGCAGGATGGCTGTTGTTGAGCCCGCATTGCCGGCGGTTGCAGTCGACGCACCCGAGCCCGCTACTCAAACGCTAACCGGTTTGGAAAAAGCTCAATGGCCGGTGGTCGACCTGCAGCAAGATCCAACCCATTGGTGGCAGGTTACCCTGCATCGCTTAGGTTTGATCGGTATGACCAAGACCCTTTTTGCGCACAGCGAGTGGGTCGCCTTTGACGGTCGCATGTTGACCTTGAATATTTCCCCGAATTACAAGAAAGTGATGACCGATAATCACCTGGAGCGTTTCTTGGCGGTGATTGGCACCTGGCTGCCCGGCTGTTGTGAGTTGCACCATGATTTTAAGCCGGTCGAGAAAACCCCCCAGCTGTGGGTCGACCAACTGGTCCTTGTCGCCCGCGACAAGGCCTACAACCATCTGAAAAACGATGTTTTCTTCAATCAGCTGGTGGACCAGTTTGACGCCGAACTTAATCGTGAATCGGCCCAGCCGATCCACAATCCAATACCGTCAGGAGACTAGAAGATGATGAAAGGTGGCATGGGCAATATGATGAAGCAAGCCCAGCAAATGCAGGAAAAAATGCAACAAATTCAGGCTGAAGTGGACCGTATGGAAGTGACGGGTGAGGCCGGTGCTGGTCTAGTGCGCCTGGTTATGACCGGGCGTCATGATGTAAAAAGCGTCAGTTTAGATGATTCCCTAATGCAAGAAGATAAGGAATTGCTCGAAGACTTGCTCGCTGCTGCGGTAAACGACGCGGTGCGCAAGGTCGACAGTGCCAGTAAAGAACGGATGTCATCTGTGACCGCCGGTATGGGCCTGCCACCGGGCATGAAGTTACCCTTTTAAAGGATTTTTGATGTCCTATACACCTGCGACCGATACGCTCATTCATGCCCTGCAAGCCTTGCCCGGTGTGGGCAGCCGCTCAGCGCAACGCATGGCACTGCATCTGCTGGAGCGCGACAACAATGCTGCCCAGGCTTTAAGTCAAGCCTTGCAGGCCGCCCTGAGTCGGGTCCATAAGTGCCCAGCGTGCCGTTCTCTAACCGAAACCGATCTGTGCAGTGTCTGTGCCGATAGCGCTCGTGACCAGCAGGTGGTGTGCGTGGTAGTCAGTGATGCCGATAAGGCCGGACTGGAGATGGCGCAACGTTTTCGCGGCCGTTATTTTGTCCTGCATGGAGTATTATCGCCCATTGATGGCGTCGGTCCGGAACAACTGGGCCTCTTCGATTTACTCGCCTTGGTGCAAGAGCAGGGCGTTGGTGAGGTTATTTTGGCGCTCGATGAGCAGATGGAATCTGAAGCGACCGCCCACTATATCAGCGAACAATTACGACCCCTGGCCGTTAAGCGCTCAAGAATACGCTTTGCTCAGATGCGCAGTGGGTCCTTAGATAAGGTCGATAGTCATGTGATTGCCAATGCGATTACGGACAAAAAGGAGATTGGGCTTGAGTTCGACTGACATATTCACCTGGATTCAGAGCGATCAGGAACTGGCGCAGGTCTGTGAGCTATGGTCTGAGGCCGCTATGTTGGCCCTGGATACCGAGTTTGTGCGCACTGAGACCTTCCACGCCTACCTGGGTCTTATTCAAGTGTGCCGAGCGGAACAAAGTTGGCTGATCGATCCGCTGACCATCACCGATTGGCAACCCTTTGCGGCGATCTTGGTTAACCCGGCGATCGTGAAGGTGTTTCATTCGATGTCTGAAGACGCCGAAGTGCTCAAGCACAGCGTTGGCGTGACCATCGTGAATGTCTTTGATACCCAGATTGCCGCCGGTTTCTTAGGTTATCCGGTGCAAATGAGTTACGCCAAGCTGGTGGAAGGGCTGTTTGATCACCTTTTACCCAAAGAGGCCACGCGCAGCGATTGGCTCAAGCGGCCGCTTGATGACCAGCAGTGTGAGTACGCCGCGGCAGACGTCTACTGGCTCTATCAGGCATACGAGATTTTCGCCGTGCAATTGCGCGCCCAGCAGCGTTACGATTGGGTTATAGAAGATTGTCAGCGCCAGGTCGACAGCTATACACCGGTGGCGCCAGAAGACTACTATTTGAAATTACGCGGCGGTTGGAAACTCAAGGGCAGTCGGTTGCAAGCCTTGAAGGACTTAGCCGCTTGGCGGGAAGTATTGGCACAGGCCTCTAATTACAATAGAGGCCGGATCCTCGCCGATAAGGAACTTATTATTATCGCCGAAAAAATGCCCACCAACAGAACCCAGTTACAACAGGCCTTACCCTTGCCGGCGCGTAAGATACGGCTCTATGGGGATGACATTATCCAGCTGGTCAAGCAAGCCGAGGCGACCCGACGTCAGGATTACCCGGTGTTGATCGACGGTCCCTTGCCAGCCGATCAAGCCGATTTACTGAAGACCATTCGCCATCACCTGGCCGAATTGGCCGAACTGCATAATCTCCCGGTGGAGCTGTTGGCGCGTCGGAAGGCGCTGGAGATGTGGTTGCGCAGTGGCAGTCTGAATGGGCAATACCAGTTACCCGAAGCCCTGAGCGGTTGGCGCAGAGGCATTTTGGTCGATTCGGTCTCGGCGTTGATCAACGCACAATGGGAGCTTCCCAATGAGTCGTGAAATCGTGCGCATCTATCGTTCCACGCGTGACCCCGGTGCCTACCTGTATATGGCAAAAAAGAACCGCTTTGAAGACCTGCCGGAAGGCTTAAAGACAATCTTTGGCCGGCCTGTTGTGGTCACCGATATGTTGCTGACCGCTGACAAGAAATTGGCCCGGGCCGATGCCAGCAAAGTCTTAGCACAGATCGCCGAGCAGGGATTCTATCTGCAAATGCCGCCGCCCAAAGAAGACTACCTGCTCGATATGAATAAGGATAGGTAACGCCAGCATGGCCGATTTAGTATTTTGGAAACGTAAGACGCTCGCGCAGATGAATCAGAGTGAATGGGAATCGCTCTGCGATGGCTGTGGTAAGTGTTGTCTGCAAAAGCTCGCAGACGAAGACGATGGCACTGTTTACTACACCAACGTGGTTTGTCAGTATATGGCCGATGATTGCAGTTGCACCCAGTATCAGGATCGACATGAATTGGTCCCTAATTGCGTCTGGCTAAAGCCTGAGGATGTAGAGAATTTCTTCTGGTTGCCGTCGACCTGCGCCTATCGCCTGTTGTCAGAGGGGCAGGATCTGCCGGCCTGGCATCCGTTGGTCAGTGGCGACCCCGAGCGGATTCACGCGGTGAATATATCGGTGCAACATATGACCTTGATTGCCGACAACAGCATCCCAGAAGACCAGTGGCAAGATCATATTATCGATAACCAATAAAGGCTTTTGGGCATGATTTATCAGGATTTGTATTGGAATGCCGCGATGTTTTATCTGGCGGGTGTTGCCGGGTTTTGGCTCGTGATGTGGAAGCTAACCCGTTATATCAGCTGGCCGCCATTGCGCTGGTGGCTGGTCTGGGTGTTTTTGTGTGTCGTGCTCACGCCATGGCAGGGCATGGAGCCGGAACCCTACTATGCCCCCGCCATTATAGTCGCCGCTTTTGATTTTCTCGATCTGGGCTGGGACTCCGCTTACAAGGTCTTGGCTGCGATGATTAACGCCATTGTGCTCGGTTCGGGGTTAATCGTTTTCGTTGCTATAGTGCTCAAGATCCAAAATATAAAGCTGGTTGAGCGCCGCTCGTTGGCATCCGAAGATGCCGCCGAGGCGGACTGATTGCCACCGCCAGTGGGCCTTGACTCTTAAACCTTCAAAAAGCAGTGCTATACTTTTGCACCGTTTCTGGCTAGTCTTTTGGCTCCTTTAGTACCGTTTCGCGCAGCGCTGGTAGATCGGCCCGACGAGAAATATTCAATTCAACCGTTTAGAGTGAGAAAAAACTATGGCCAATCATATTTTTGCATTAGTGACCATCATGTTGATGGCTGGTGTATTTGGTGGCTTACTGAATTTCTATATGCAGTCTCAGGCCGACACCGACAGCACGAGTATGCCGCGCTCCCTGATCGGCGGACTGGCTGGTGCCTTTGTGGTGCCCTTGGTATTGTTTTTAGTCTCCAGCGACCTGGTTGTCGCCAGTCAGGGTGACCCCAGTGGTATGCTGATTTTTGGTGGCTTTTGTTTGATTGCCGCTTGGACCAGCCGATTTGCGATGACCACGGTCACCAAGCGCATTCAACAGGAATCCCACTTGGCGCGCAAAAAGGCCGACGAGTTAATGATTGAATTGCGTCTGATGCAGCGCGAACTTGAGCCGATGCTCGAGATGGAAACTGAGAGCGATGATGTTGCCGAGTTGGTTGCCTTAGCGCCGGAAGACGAGCTCGATGTCACGTCGACCAATGTGTTGACCG
Organism: Reinekea sp.; assembly: GCF_982785585.1. Lineage (NCBI taxonomy): Bacteria > Pseudomonadati > Pseudomonadota > Gammaproteobacteria > Oceanospirillales > Saccharospirillaceae > Reinekea > Reinekea sp. Next base: position 4,515 of record NZ_CEYAVF010000031.1, read on the forward strand.
CCCTGGGCAATGGCCGCTATATCTTTCGCAGCCTCAAGGGCCTCTGCGCTGAGAGTGGACTGGATCAACATACCCTGAGCAAAACTTTGGGAATTGTAGTGGCACGCGACCTGACCGGTAAAATACTGAGTAAGAAAGGTACTCGCTGGTATATCACTGAAAAAGGCCGACGCTACTTGGCGGCCTCGATCTAAACCAATGCCGATCCGAGCAGTGCGATAAAAGCCCCATTTCTGGGGCTTTTTGCTGTTATTTGGCTTGATCTTCCAAAAGCCGCTTTAGTTTACCTGCGTTCGGCCGATCTAGGTATTGGAAACCCCATTCGTTACTATAGGTTTGAAACATGGCTGTCAGGCGTTATATGTCGAGCACGATAATAGGTCCTAAGCCATTGTTGACGGGTCTAATATGGCTGGTCTGTTGCTTTGCATCGGTGGTTCAGGCGGATATTCGCATTCTGCTCGACGTTTCTAAAAGTATGGCGGATAACGACCCTAACAACTCCCGTAAGGATGCCATTGAGCTGCTCACCGACACCATACCGAACGGTGAATTCGCCGGCCTGTGGACCTTCGGGCAATACGTCAACATGCTGGTGCCTTATCGCACGGTAACAGATGCTTGGCGCACAGAAGTCGCAACCAAGATCGCGGCTCAAAATAGCCCTGCAATGCGCACTAACCTAGGTCGCGCGTTGGAAAATACTGCCTTCGATTTTAACTATGCGTCCTATTCCGGGCCGTCCCATATTGTTCTGATAACCGACGGTATGGTCGATATCGCACCCAATGCTGAGGTCAATGCGATCGAGCGTGAACGCATTCTCAACCAATTGGTCCCGGCCTATGTGCGCGCGAATGCACGCATCCATACCGTGGCCATGTCTGCCCAAGCCGATCATGGCCTATTGAAACAGATGGCCGAACAAACGGGCGGACGTTATCAGAGAATTGACCAACCCAGTGATCTCTCCAAGGCCCTGTCCGAATTAGCGGCAGAGGTTTATCCGAGCACTCAGCTGGCGTTGCAGGGCAAGGCCTTTACGGTTGACCCCGGCGTGCGTGAGGTAACGGTCCTGATGTATCACCAGGAGGGTGCCGTGACTCTGGCATCTCCGAGCGGTCAAATTACATCGGCCGTTAGCCCCGCGGAGCAAAGCTGGCGAGTCGGCAGAGGCTTCACCCAGGTCAGTGTTATTGCGCCGGAGGTCGGCCAATGGCGCGTGAAGGGTGCCCGCGAGGGTGATTCCAGCATTCGCGTGCGCTCGGATATTAATCTCAGTTGGACCTCACCCTTAGCCTTGACCCTGGCTAAAGGCAGTCAAGTTAATCTCACGGCCTTGTTGCTGGACTCCAAGGGCCAAACCTTGAGTCCAGATTTGGCCGCGCTGATCGAGGCCACTATGCAGGTCGACGGTCAGGCCGTGCCGGTGGTGATTGAACAGGACAAGATTCGGGCGCGCTTTGCGCCGGCGCCCAGTAGCAGCGAGGCCAGTGTTGAGCTAACCGTCGACGGCGGGACCTTTAATCGGCTGATCGATCTTCAGCTGCGTTTTGTCGACCCCTTTGTGTCTGAGGTGTTGATGACCCGCTCCGGTTATGAATGGCGGCTCTATCCCAACCAATATCTGGGCACTATCCAATCAATCGATGCGGTGGCCAGCTATCAGTTGAACGGCCAGACGCGAACGCAGTCATTTGAACTGCAGCAGGGTGGTTATTGGCTCTGGCAACTGCCCTATGATGTTACCCCCGATGCCTATCAGGTGACGCTCAACGGGAGCGTGCGCGATCAGGATTCCGTGCGCTTGCTGCCGGTCCAAACCATCGATCTGATGATTCCGCCCGAGCGGGAAGCGGGCATGGCGATGACCCCCGAGACGCTGGATATGATGGCGCCGATGGCGGATGTCGAGCCAGTGGCGGATATCGAACCAATAGCGGAGCTAGAACCGCCGGTCGAGATTATGCCGCCAGTGGAGATGACGCCGCTGCTCGACAGTGATGCCTTTGTCAAAGATCCGATGCCCGAGTTCGCCGAAATATCCGTCGACCTAACAGTTAGCCTGCCTGCTCTGGACGAAGTTGGCACCGCGGAGCTAAGCCCCGATGCTGCGCCAGCGGAGCCAACTAATTGGCTGAGCTACCTCTTGTTTGTTGTGCCCGGGTTGCTTGTTTTGGGCATTGGCTTCTTGGTCTATCGGTTTTTTGATAAAAAAGCCAAAGCCCCCCTATTAGATCTAGATGGATTTGCAGACCTGGACGATTTAAGTAACCAAGAGCCAGACTTGGATCTGGATCTGTCGGATTTCGACGATGAAGAGTTCGATGGGCCAATTCTAGAAGATGAGGTTTCGGATGAACCCATTCTCGATGATCCAGTATTTGATGATGACACAGCCAACGAGCCGGTTCTCGATGAACCTATTCTCGACGATGAAGTGTCCGTCGAGCCGGTTCTCGATGATCCGGTACTGG
>NZ_CEYAVF010000031.1:7091-48090 GCF_982785585.1 Reinekea sp.
AGCGGACACCCCAGAAGCGGCGGGCTTAGCAGATATCCCGGAGCTCAACGAAGAAGAAGAGGCGCTCTTTGACATCAGCAGCATCGATGATGATTTGGCCAAGTTGGAACTTGAGATGGATGCTGAGAATGATCCGCCGGCTGCTGACAAGCCAGAATAGAGCGTGGGCTAAGCTTACGGTCCTGGCGGCGATTGCGCGGCCAGCTAGAGATCACCCTCGGCCGCCGGGAATATCGCGAACCTTTTTGGCCACCCTATCGGGTGGCCTTTTGTGTATTTCTCAAACCAATTATCTATACTTTAAAAAAGGCATGGGATCTTGCTATGTGCGAACTGCTGGCCATGAGTGCCAATGTACCCACAGATATTTGTTTTAGCTTTACCGGATTGATTCGTCGCGGTGGTGCAACCGGCCCCCATGGCGATGGCTTTGGTATCTGCTTTTATGAATCGGGTGGTTTGCGCGAATTTAAAGACTATCAAGCCAGTGCCACCTCAGCCATTGCCGAGTTTCTGCGGACTTACCCGATTCAAAGTAAAATTGCCCTGAGCCATATCCGCCAAGCCAATGTCGGTGCGGTTAATTTGCAAAACACCCATCCGTTTCAGCGCGAGCTTTGGGGCCGCGCTTGGACCCTGGCCCATAATGGTCAAATCGACCTTAGCCGCGTACCGCAGGCCAATTTCTATTGCCCAGTAGGCACGACAGACAGTGAAAAAATATTCTGCTGGTTACTCGATAAGCTGCGCGAGCAGGCCACCGAGCAAACCCCATGGAGCGAATTAGCGCAGTTGTTGCAACACTATTGTCAGCAATTGAACCAGTTGGGCGTCTGCAATTTGCTGTTGTCTGACGGCAATGGTCTGTTCGTATTTTGTTCCACCAAGCTGTCTTGGTTATGTCGGCAAGCACCGTTCGGCCCGGCCCATTTGTGCGATCGGGACCTTACCGTGGATTTCTCCTCGGTGACCCACATTGACGATCGGGTAGCCGTCATCGCGACTCAGCCGCTGACCGATAATGAGGATTGGCACGCGATGCAATCGGGCGAGGGACGCCTCTTTTGTGACGGCGTCTCTACCTGGCAGAGCTTAGGGCCATCTGTGGTGCACCCGAAGGGCTCAGGACTTTAGCGCGGCGGGAGTCGTTTATTGAGCCCGGTGGCTCTTTGAATGGTGAGGCTAATTCACTTAAGTGTTGAACTCGACTATGGTAAAGGTGACAATCATAACTCTATTTCAGCCTGCCGGTAGCGCGATTGGGGGCTTGAAAGAAGGTTGCCCAATACAATAAACGCCAGTTAGGAGGCCCCATGTCTGAAGGTTATCTGCACAGCCAATATCCCGGTAAAATGAAGGCGTCGATCGATCCAGACGCTTACGACACCGTACTGGACCTGTTTAACGCCAAGGTAACCCAATATGCCGATAAGGACGCCTTCAGTTGCATGGGTAAGACCCTGACCTTTGGCCAATTGGATCAGCTGTCGGCGCAATTCGCCGCTTACCTGCAAAATGAAACCGACCTCAAACCGGGCGATCGCATCGCCTTGATGATTCCGAATTTGCTGCAATTTCCCATTGCCGCCTGGGGCGCCTTGCGCGCCGGGCTGGTGCTGGTGAACACCAATCCGCTCTATACCGAGCGTGAATTAGAGCATCAAATGAATGACTCCGGTGCCAAAGCCATGGTGGTTTATGCCGGCATGGCGGCGACGGCGCTTAAGGTTCAGTCGCGCACCGCCGTGACGCGCATCATTGTCACTGAGATCGCCGATCAACATCCACCCCTAAAGCGACTCTTGGTCAATACCGTCGTTAAACGGGTCAAGAAAATGGTTCCAGACTACGACAAGACTCGCACCACTTCATGGCGCAGTGCACTGCAAAAAGGTGCGTCGTTTAGCTATCGTCCGGTTCAAAGCGGACACAATGACGCCATCGTATTGCAATACACCGGCGGCACCACCGGCGTCGCCAAGGGCGCCATGCTGACCAATCGCAACCTGATCGCCAACATGTTGCAGTCCTATGAGTTTTTTGGCTTGGCGTTGGAGGACGGCCAGGAAGTGGTGATTTCACCGCTGCCGCTCTACCACATTTATGCCTTTACCGTGCATTGCATGGTCTTTATGTATACCGGCAATCACAGTGTATTGATTCCCAACCCCCGTGATATTCCTGGTTTCGCCAAGGAACTTAGTCGGCATCGGTTTAATTGCTTTGTCGGTTTGAATACCTTGTTTGTCGCTCTGTGCAACAACGAGTCTTTTAATAAACTCGATTTCAGTGCGTTGAAACTGACCGTCTCCGGTGGCATGGCACTGACTCATGCGGCCGCTGAAAAGTGGCACATGGTGACCGGTTGCCAAATCAATGAGGGCTACGGCATGACCGAGTCCAGCCCGGTGGTCAGCTTTAATCCGCCCGGTTTTACCCAGTTGGGGACCATTGGTATTCCGGCACCCAGTACCGAGGTGAAGGTTATTGGTGATGACGGTCAGGATCTGCCCAGCGGTGAACCTGGTGAACTCTGTGTTCGCGGTCCGCAGGTAATGAAGGGTTACTGGCAACGGCCCGACGACACCGCCAAGACCATCGTCGATGATGGCTGGCTCTTGACCGGTGACATTGCCGTGATTCAGGCCGATGGCTACATGAAAATAGTTGATCGTAAAAAAGATATGATTGTCGTGTCCGGTTTCAATGTCTACCCCAACGAAATCGAGGACGTCCTAGCTGGTCACCCGGCCGTGGTGGAAAGTGCCGTGGTGGGTGTGCCGAGCGAGAAAAGCGGCGAAGCCGTCAAGGTCTTCCTGGTCACTAATAACGCCATCAGCGATGACGAACTGATTGCCTTTTGTCGGGAGCATCTGGCTGCCTATAAGGTGCCACGGCTGTTTGAACGGCGCGAATCCTTGCCGAAAACCAACGTCGGCAAGGTGTTACGGCGCGAATTGCGTACCCCTCAGTAAGCATCCTGGCAGTGCTCTGGGCACCGATTAACGCCGAATAGAAAAGACCCTCCGCCCTGGAGGGTTTGTTATTGGGCCCGTGCCCCCTATACTCCCCCCCATTCCATAAATTACTGGTCGTTCATGTCCACTCTGGTCCATATTAAAGACGTCTTATCATCTCTTGATCAATGTTTAGTCAAAGATCGACATGTGCTGCGTTCGCTGTGCAAAAAAGCCAAGGCTCTGCCCGCCGGGGATGCCAGCCGCGCCAAGTTGGACAAGCAAATTGCCGATCGTTTTGCGCAATCGACGCACAAGTTTGCCACCCGGCAGAAACAGGTTCCGGCGATTACACTGGTTGCCGACCTGCCGGTGTCAGAGCAGGGCGATGAAATTCGCCGAGTACTGGACAGCCACCAGGTGGTGGTGATCGCCGGCGAGACCGGCTCGGGCAAGACCACGCAAATTCCCAAACTGTGCTTGCTGGCCGGGCGCGGTCTATCGGGCCTGATTGGTCACACCCAGCCCAGGCGGCTGGCAGCTCGAGCCGTGGCCGAGCGGATCGCTCAGGAGTTGAATACGCCCCTCGGTGGCCTAGTCGGTTATCAGGTGCGCTTTTCCGATCAATCCAGCGAGCAGACGCTGATTAAGTTGATGACCGATGGCATCCTGCTCAATGAGATCCAACAGGATCCCTATCTAAATCGTTACGATACCCTAATCATCGATGAGGCCCACGAACGCAGCCTCAATATTGATTTTCTGCTCGGCTACATCAAACAACTGCTGCCGCGTCGACCGGATTTAAAGGTCATTATTACCTCGGCGACCATCGATGTGGACCGCTTCTCGCGCCATTTCAACGACGCGCCGGTGATTGAAGTGAGCGGTCGGTCGCATCCTGTCGACCTGCTATATCGGCCCATGAGTGCCGAAGAGGAAGACTATTCTGCCGATTTGCCCGGCGCGATCTTGGATGCAGTCAATGAAATTGACCAGCTGGAGCGTGCCGGCCAAACCCATGCGCGCGGGGGCGACATCCTGGTGTTCTTACCCGGTGAACGGGAAATTCGTGAAGCCTTTACCATCCTCAAGCGGGCCGACTTGCGTGGCACCGAATTGCTGCCGCTCTATGCGCGCTTGAGCAACAGCGAGCAGCAACGCATTTTTTCTGGACACAGCGGCCGGCGCATCGTCTTATCGACCAATGTCGCCGAAACCTCGCTGACCGTGCCCGGCATTCACTATGTTATCGACAGTGGCTTGGCGCGCATCAGCCGCTACAGTTACCGCTCGAAGATTCAACGCCTGCCGATTGAACCGGTCGCCCAAGCTTCGGCCAATCAGCGCGCGGGTCGTTGTGGGCGCATCGCGCCGGGCCTGTGCATTCGGCTCTTCAGTGAAGAAGACTACAATGCTCGGCCGGGCTTTACCGATCCGGAAATACTGCGCACCAACCTGGCCTCGGTGATCCTGCAAATGCTGCATATGCGCTTGGGCCTGGTCGAAGACTTTCCCTTTTTGGAAGCCCCCGATCAACGCATGATCAAGGACGGTTACACCCTGCTCAATGAACTGGCGGCGGTCGATGAACGTGGCACCCTGTCGGCCATCGGTAAGGAGCTGGCGCGCTTGCCGGTCGATCCTCGGATTGGCCGTATGGTGATTGCCGCCAATCAGCACAAGGCACTCAATGAAGTATTGATCATCGCCAGTGCCTTGTCGGTGCCCGATCCGAGGGAGCGGCCGCAGGAAAAACAACAAGCCTCGGCCGAAAAACACGCCCAGGATAAGGACAAGGATTCCGATTTTTTGGCCTTCTTAAACCTGTGGCAACGTTACGAAGGCCATCGCCAAGAGTTGTCGGAAAATAAATTACGCAAATTTTGTAAGGAACAGTTCCTCAACTATTTGCGCATGCGCGAATGGCGCGATATTCATCGTCAGCTGCACCTGATGTGCAAGGAGCTGGGCTTTAAACTGAACCAGGAACCGGCCGGTTATGAATCGATCCATCGCGCGTTGGCCTCAGGTTTATTGAGTCATATCGCCAACCACAAGGAAGAGCGGACTTACAACGCCGCGCGCGGCCGGGCCTGTATGATTCACCCGTCCTCGGTCCATGCCCGACGTGGCCCGAAGTGGTTGGTCGCCGCGGAGCTAGTCGAAACCAGCGCGGTCTTTGCTCGGGTGGTCGCTAAGATCGAACCGGCTTGGCTGGAAACCCTGGCCCTGCATTTGGTCAAACGTAATTATTCCGAACCGCATTACGAAAAGAAGGCCGGGCAGGTGACGGCGTTAGAAACCCTATTGCTCTACGGTTTGCCAATAGTGGTCAACCGCACGGTGCAATTCGGTCGCATTGATCCAGTGCTCTCGCGCGAGTTGTTTATTCGCGCCGCGTTGGTGGAAGGAGAACTGGTTACCCGAGCACCATTCTTTAAATACAATCAAGGCTTGCTCGAAGCGGTGTTAGACCTGGAGGATAAGGCTCGGCGTAAAGATATACTGGTCGATGAAGAAACCCTGTTTCAGTTTTATGATGAAAAGATCCCCGCGGACATCGTCAACAGCGTTGGCTTCCACGCCTGGCTTAAAAAACAACCGCAGGATAGCTTGAATTTTGATCCGGATTTTTTAATCTCGGACCGTTCAACTGGCATCAATCGCAACGCCTTTCCCGATACCTTCAGTTTTCAGGGCATGTCTTTGCCGCTCGATTACCGCTTTGAACCGGGCCATCCGGCCGACGGTGTGACCATCAAGGTGCCCGCAGCGGCCCTGTCGCAATTGCCGGAAGGGCGCTTACAGTGGTTAGTGCCTGGTCTGTTAAAAGAAAAGATCACCGCGCTGCTCAAGGGCTTGCCTAAGAGTTATCGCAAGAATTTCGTCCCAGTGCCGAACTATGTAGAGGCATTGATGGCGTCCTTAGCGCCGAGCGATGTTGCCTTGCATAAGGCCATGGCGGAAAAACTGTTCCGCATGACCGGGGTTCGGGTACCAGACGATCAATGGCCGATTGAGAGCATTGGTGAGCACCTGCAGTATCGCTTCGAGGTGGTCGACGATAGCGGCAAGGTGATCACCCAAGGTCGTAATATCGAGCAGATGTTACGACCGGCTAATGAAACCGCTCAGCAACAGGCCAAGCAGAGTTCAGTGCAAGCCGCGCAAATGCAGTCTGCGACGACCTGGCAGTTTGACGACCTACCCGAATTCGAACTGCGTCGGCAGGCCGGCATCGAGGTGAAGATGTATCCGGCCCTGGTCGATAAGGTTAACAGCGTGACCCGGGAAAGCTTTACCGGTGCCCGCTGGTCATCAGAGCAGCATAAATTGGGCCTGTGGCGCTTAGCCTCTTTTTATTGGCAGGAGCCGCTCACCTATCTGGCCAAAAGATTGCCCCAGTTTAGCGAATCGGCCCTGCTGTTTGCGCCCTATGGCAAGGCCGATAGCCTGAAACAGGATATACTGATGGCGGCTGTGCGCCTGAGTCTGCCGTTAGTGGCGGGCAGCTATCCGCGCACCGAGGCCGACTTCAAGGCCTGGTTGGAGCGCCATCGGGGTGAGTTGGTGGCCTGCGGCGAGCGAGTGGCGCGCCAGGCGCATGCCATTCTGTTGGCCCACCACCAAGTGCGTAAGCAACTCAAGGGTAAGATCAGCTTTGCCGCGGCCTTTATTTATGCCGATGTGGCCGGTCAGCTCAACCAGTTGGTGTATCCAAACTTCTTAACGCAGACGGCGCCCACTTGGCGGGATCAATTGATACGCTATCTGCAAGCCGCCGATAAGCGGTTAAACCGTAGCGCCGGCATTCCGGCTGCGGAAAACATGGTGGTCGATGAACTGCACAAATGCTGGCAACGTTACGTCGATCGACAGAAGTCGATGAACGAAACCCAGCAGTTCTCTGCCGAATTGATGGAATATCGTTGGATGATGGAAGAATATCGGGTGTCTCTGTTCGCTCAAACACTGGGCACCCGTTTCCCGATCTCAGCGAAACGCCTCGACAAACAATGGCACAAGGTTATCGCTGAATGACTTCGACGATTCGAGAAGAGCGTTTAAAGGTTCCGACGATCAACGGTGGACAGCTTTTTATGCGCCACCTAGAACACCCCAAGGCCCATGCGGCGGTCTTGATGTTGCATGGTTTGGGCACCAGCGGCGAGACCTTTTTTAAAGAAGACCACGGGCTGGCCAACTATCTCAGCGAAATGGGTGTGGCCTGTTTTGTGCCCGATTTGATCGGCCACGGTGAGAGTTGGCCCCATCTCAGTCGCAATTTGACCCATAGCGTGCACGATATCATTGCCCAGGATCTGTTGCGTGTTATCGACGAGGTTGAGCGACACCTCAAGGGCCGACCGTTATTTTTGCTTGGCCAGGGCTTTGGCTCGGTATTGCTGCTCTCCGCCTATGCCCGGCATGCAAAAATTCGCCAACTTACCCAGGGTTTTGTGCATTTTAACGCTCGGCGCAGTTCAATGATCAGTGGTATCTCACACTCGAGTCTGTCGCGTTTGTTCTGGCGCAAGGTAATGCCATTGTTTGCGGCCATGCGCGGCGACGTGCCGCTGCACTGGACCGCCGAGTTTGATCAACCTGAGGTCAGTAATTTGTACCAGACCTATTTGGCGTGGACCGAAGGCGATTGGATAGACCCGGTCGACGGCTTTGATTATGGCGCCCAATTGCGCTCGTTAAACGTCGCGCCGAGCCTATATTTTGCCGCGCGCAGCAACGGGTATCTGGCCAACACCGGCGACGTGCGAGAATTCATGCGCGAGATTGGGACCCACAACGGTCGCCTGCTTATCTTGGCCAAGGGCGATGGCAATTTGCGTAATTACAATGTGCTATCGATGCTGCAACACGACGATGCCTGGGTAGACCATTTTCCGGTCGTGCTCGACTGGTTGAATGAGCGCATCCTGCTGCAAGACTTAGCATGACCCCGGTACCGATCTGGCCCCCCGATCCAAGGCGTGATGGCCGGATCGGCGCTGGCCAGTTCGCAGCTCACGAGCCAATCCTTTTCGTGCCACCGTTTATTCAACACAGATAACACAGGGGCCTGTTGCTGACCAGCGGTCGATCAATGGATGTAAAGGAGGAAGGGCGATGCCCAAATTGGTTTTTTTAGGCGATTCGGTCACCGATTGTGCGCGTAAGCGGGCAATGCGTTATCAAGGCACTCAAGCGGGATTGGGCACCGGTTGGGTGCGACACCTGAATAAAGACTTGGGCGCAGAGTACAATGGTCTGGTGTGCTGGAATCGCGGATTCTCTGGCTGTCTCAGCGCGCAGCTGATGCAGCAATCGGATTGGTGGCCCGATCAAACCGAGGGTGTGCCCGAGTCGGTTGATCTAACGACGCTGCTGATCGGCATCAATGATATTTGGCACCCCTTCTGGCGCAAGACCCCGCACAATCTGACCCGATCGTTGGCCGGTTTCAGGCGGCTGATCGAGACGGTTCAACTGCGCAGCGAGCGCGTGCTGGTGTGTGAACCCTTTGCCTTGCCCTCAGATCAGGTCACAGCAGACTGGTGGCCACTGCTGCAGGCCCTGTCAGCCGGTCAACGCAGTATCTGCAATGAGTTAGGGGTGCATTGGTGCCCGATGCAAGCAGAGCTGCTGGTCACGGCCGAGGGCCACCCGAGCGATTATCTGGCCGATGGCATTCATCCGACGGACCTGGGACATCGTTGGTTGGCCGGTCGATGGCGCAGCTATACGGCGGATCATAAACTGCTCGCCTGAGCACTGTCAGGGTGCAGAGCGCACCCTAATCCTAGCGAGTCCTAGCCGACACAGGCCTCTTCTGCCGCATGCTCAATATGGCGCGCCGCTTCAATACGGGCGATCACCCATTTGGTCACCAGAGTACCGACAACGTATGCCGCCAAGGAGATCAGAATATCGCTGTTGGCAAAGCTCAGCGAGGTCAGCAACGGTCCGGGGCAGTAACCGGCAATGCCCCAGCCGATGCCGAACAGCACGCCGCCGCCAATGATTTTAGCATCGATTTGAGACTTGGCTGGGACCCGAAATAGATTATCGAACAGGGGTCGCTCGCGTTTCAAGATCAACGGCGTTGCCAACGCATTGATCGCCAAGCCAACCGCCAATACGACCATCAAGGACGGATCCCATGGGCCCAATGGATTTAAGAAGTTGATCACCTTGGCCGGATCAATCATCTGGGCAATGGACAGGCCGAGGCCAAAAATAACGCCCGCTAGTAAGGCAAAAAATAATCGCTGTATACCCAACATACTTAAACCCCTACCAGTTGACGGACAATAAATACGGTTACCAGGCCGGCACCGACAAAACTCAGGGTCGCCGCGAGGGACCGCGTGGTGCCGCGGGCCAGCCCGCAAATACCATGGCCAGAGGTGCAGCCGGTACCGATGGTGGTGCCGACGCCGACCAATAGGCCACCGACTATCAGCCACGGCCAACTGACGGCGGCTTGAATATGGTCGATGCCTTTAAACAAGCCGGTGGTGCTGGTGCCGCTGAGCCATTGATAGATCAGACCACCTAGGATTAGACCGACAACGAAAACAACCCGCCATAGGATTTCGCCACGCACTGGGTAGATAATACCACCGGCGATGCCGGACACGCCGGCAATGCGGCCTTTGGTCAGCAGCAAGAGCAGGGCCGATAAGCCAATGAGAGCGCCGCCTAATGCGGCCGATCCGGGCGTAAAATTAATTATTTCCATACTGCAGGTGTCCATTCATAAGATTAATATAAGATATCTCTAATATTACGGTTTTTATCGTCAATTACAAGCGATTACAGTGAGCAAATTTTTGAGCCTCCGATTGGTCGGTGCGAAACGCCCCTCAATGAGTCGGGTCAGGGGCCAGCTGGCGCTATTTTTGAGCTCAGCGAAAAGATGCTAACCCTTTGCTAAGACGCGCCATAGCCAGCAGCAGAGAGGATGGGCGGTAGATAAGACTAGGTATTTTGCCGTTGTAGGTCATAATGGCCGGCGCGCCCCTTTGTCAGGATGGGATCCGCTCATTGTCTATCTATCCAATCTTAACCTGGCCTTCAATCTTCAGGACAATCAAGCTATGAGAGGCATGTGGTACGCATTGGCGGCTTATGTAATATGGGGCTGTTTTCCGCTGTATTTTCGTTTATTGGTCGGCATCGACGCCATGGAAATACTCTCCTACCGGGTAGTATTTGCCTTTCTGTTAGCCTTTGTACTCTTAGTTATGATGAAGCAATTGGGCGGCTTTGGGCGCTTATTGCGTAACCGAAGGGTCCTGCTGTGGAGTTTTTTGGCGTCAATCCTAATCAGTACCAATTGGTATGTCTTTATCTGGGCGGTGGCCGAGCATCGGGTGCTGGAAACCAGTCTGGGCTACTTTATAACCCCCTTAGTGAGTTTGTTGATTGGCCGATTGGTGCTTAAGGAGCAGATTAACAGCTGGCAATGGTCCGCCGGCGGGGTCGCGGCCTTGGCGATTCTCTTCGAACTCATCGCCATGGGCGGCATACCTTGGGTGTCCTTGGCTTTGGCGCTGAGTTTCGGCTGCTACGGGCTGGTGCGTAAACTGCAGCCCGTAGAAAGTTTGCTTGGGCTTGGTCTGGAAACGCTTTGGGTACTGCCGATAGCAACCTTGGTGATCGGCAACGGAATCATTGACGGTGGCGACAGTCATAGCCTGTGGCAATATACGCTGTTGTTCTCGTCAGGTGTGGTCACTGCGGTGCCATTACTCTTGTTTGCCTCGTCGTTGCGGCGCATCAACCTAGTTGTCGCCGGTTTCATTATGTATGTTAACCCGATGATCCAATTTGTGATTGCCATTTGGGTTCTGAACGAGGCCGTGCCAATGCAGCGTTACCTGACCTTTGGTCTCGTCTGGGTCGCCATGGTGTTGTTTGTGATCGGCTTAGTCACCAAGGCGAGGCAGCTCAAACGGCATACCAAGAACTCATTGGCCGAGCCGCTGCCCATCGCACCACCGCTTTAGGTTTTCTGCAGCTCTTAGCCGCTGGTCTCCGAGACCTTTGATGTGATCAGAGTCTGGGCCAGGCGTTTTTCGCTCCACGGCAGGCGTACCCCCATTTGCCGGGTCAGCAGCTTGAGTTCCGCAGAGGCGCCACTGATCTCAACCACGACGCCGCGCAGGGTGCACTCTGCCAGAAAAGCCAATAAAGCTTGAACCGCGGCGACGCGGCAATGGTGAGCATGACTTAAATCGAGCACCAGATGGTGGGTGTCGCTGAGCAGTTCATTGAGGCGTTCCGGCAGTTGCCGGGCGGCTGCGAAATACAGACTGCCCGAAATCTGAATCAGGCGTGGCTGGGATGGTGCATCCCGATCGCTCGGCGTGCTTAAGCCGCCATTGGCGTCCACCACAAAGGGCATCAATTTCGTCTGACTGGTTTGGAAGAGAAACAGCATGATGCCCAACATCGAACCCAAGAGAATGGCCTCATGAAAGGTCAGCACCAGGGTGCTGATCAGGGTGACCAGAAACAGGATGCGGGTCTGATGGTTGACCGTTAACATCTGTTTGATGGCCGCCGGCTTGAGCATCGATAGGGCGGTGGCAATCAGTAAACCCGAGATAACCGGCAGCGGTATGCTGCGCACGGCTGCTGCACCATAGAGAATAATGGGGATCAGCATCAGGGCGGCCAAAAAGGGTGCCCAGCGAGTGCGGGCACCGCCGAGATCGAGCAATACTGAGCGGGTCAAGGAGGTGCTGGCCGGAAAGCCGCCGATAAAGCTGCCGACCATATTGGCGCAACCCTGACTGCCCAATTCACGCCGCAAGAGGCGGTGTTCTTGACGATTGCGCAGGGTCACAATCAATTCCAGTGAGCCGATAAAGGCAACCGCAAAGCCGGGCACTATGAGCGTTTGAATCATATGCCAGCTGGGCAGCCGATGATTAAAACTCGGCCAACCGTCGGCTACCACCGAGCTGTCACCCACGGTGACCCAGGCGTGGCTAAAGTCGGCCAGGTCAAACCAGACCCAGGCCATGCTGACCACCAACACCAAGAGCGGAATGGGCCAGCGTGGGGCGAACTTATGGCCGAGCACCACCGCCACCAATGCAAGGCTGCCCAGCACCAGGCTGGGGATGTTCAGAGCCGACCCGGTAAAATGGCTCAGCATCCTGACTTCATCGACCACGTTACGCACGCCTTGAAAGGGGGGTCCGAGCAGCTCATCGATTTGCATCAAGGCGATGATCACCGCAGCCCCGGTTGCGAAACCGACCATGACCGCTTCAGGAACAAAGTCGAACAGCCGTTCGGCTTTCAACAGTACTATGACGAGACGAGACAAACCGGCTAAGAAGGCCAGGGTGGCCATCGCGGTGAGCAGTGCCTCGGGTTGGTTGGCCCAGGGGATCAGGGCGGTGAGGATGACCAGGCCGGTGGTATTGGTGGGGCCCACCGTCAGGGCGGGACTCTTACCGAGTACTGCGGCGATTAGGCCGGGGATGGCCGCGGTTACTAGGCCGTACATGGGTGGCAAGCCCGCGAGCATGGCATAGGCCAAACATTGCGGAATACCGACCAGTGCGACCAGTAAAGCGGCATTGAAATCGGCCAGGTGGGGCCGGCCGATCGTTCGCATCATAAGCTGTACTTAGACCGTGGCAGCGTTGTAGAGGATAGAGCTGCGGTTACCCGAGCGGCAATAGGCCAAGACTTTTTTGTTCGCCTGATTCAGTTGCTGGATCTGTTCGACATATTCCGCACTGAAGTTGGCGCCCTGCATCGGCAAAAATAGATAGTCGAGCCCCAAGGTAGCGCACGCCGCGCCGATAACGTCACTGTTAATCTGGCCCGGCTCTTCATCATCGGGTCGATTGCAGACCACAGTATCGAAGCCTAAGGCCTTGGCCTCGTCCAGTTGGCTTGCGCTAATTTGTGGGCTCACCCAATAGTTTTGTGCAATTTGTGTCCAAGTCATACGGTGTTTCTCCAGTGCAAAAGGCCGGTGGGGGGCGCCATCATAAAAAATGCCATCGGTTTTGGATAGCAGTAATCCACTATTCACCGTAGCTTAAATATTAGTCAAGGCTAATTAAGGGTTGATAATGAGCCCAGGGGTCTCTATTATTCAACTTATAAATTAGATATATCTAATATAAGTGCCGCGAGAGGAGACCCACAACATGTCTGAAGCCGTCATCAAAACATTTTTTGACCCGACCAGCTTTACCTACACCCATCTGGTGCAAGACCCCGTGACACGACGGGCAGCCATTATCGATTCGGTGTTAAATTACGATCCCAAATCCGGGCGGACCCGAACCGATGCCGCCGATGAGGTGATTGATTACGTGCGCAGCGAATCGCTGAGTATCGACTGGATTCTGGAAACCCATGTCCATGCCGACCATTTGTCAGCCGCGCACTATCTAAAGTCCCAGCTTGGCGGCCAGACGGGCGTTGGTAATGCTATTAGTTTGGTGCAGGAAACCTTTAAAACGGTCTTTAATGTTGAGCCGACATTCGCCACCGACGGCTCGCAATTCGATGTCCAATTTGCCGACGGCGAGCGCTTCGCCATTGGCGGCCTTGCGGTGACCGTCATGCACACGCCGGGTCATACGCCGGCTTGCGTGTGCTACAACGTCGATGATGAGCACCTGTTCGTCGGCGATACGATCTTTATGCCCGATCAGGGCACGGCGCGTTGTGATTTTCCCGGTGGTGATGCCACGATTTTGTTTAATTCTGTAACCCGTATCCTCAGTCTGCCGGATTCGACTAAGCTCTACATGTGTCATGATTATGGACCCAATGGTCGAGACTATCAGTATTTGACCACCGTCAAAGCCGAGCGCGAGCGCAATATTCATGTCAACCAAACGATTGACCTGGCAACCTTTGTGCAGATGCGCAGCGAGCGCGATGCCACCCTAGATATGCCGACGCTGATCTTACCGGCGGTGCAGATTAATATACGAGCCGGTGAACTGCCGCCGGCCGAAGACAATGGTACGCGCTATATCAAGGTGCCAATCAACGCTATCTAGACGATTTTGGGCGCATTTGCGCCCAACCTGGGCCGACCTTAGGTCCAGCACAACCCTGGTGTCGTAAGCCGGAAAGATCAAAGCCTGAGCACTGTGTGCCAGGCTTTTTTTTTGTTAAGGACAAGGGTTAAGCCAATGCCGCCTCGACCTTGGCATCTGTTTAGGCAAAAAAAACCTCCCGAAAGTGGGAGGTTTTGGCCTAGAGCATTTGGGTCTGTACTCCTATTGTTTTTATTGGAAGCCCAGTTCACTCCATAACCAGAAGTGGCTGCCGCCGGAACTGGTTTCACGCCAGAGTCCGGTCGTGGCAAATTTTAAGTCGACCCAGGAACTGTTATTTTGTAGCCGCACCTGACCCTGATGAGGAAAACTGTGGCCTAGGGCCCAATGCACCGCCGCTTCGGTGGTCAGGTCGGCATCGCTTTGGCCAAAGCCATCATCGAGCCATACCGCACTGCTGCCGGTTAATAGGAAGTCGGTGCTGGTCAGATTGTCCAGTTGTACATTAACCAAGCGGTGCTGTATTAGGCTGTCAGTGGTTTCAATCTGCACCTGGCCGTCCAACCGCGCCGTGATGGAGCTGATTGCACCGGCCCAGTCGTCATACCAACCGGAAAGGTTATAGTTCAGGTCACTATTGACCCAATGCAACTGGCCTCCGGAGCGCAGCGCGCAATCTTTGGCCTGAGCGTTCAGGTTCAGGTCGACAAAGGTATAGCCATCATCATAGCGAGTGGTGTCCGCTTCGGCTTCGGTTTGGGTGTAACCGCCCGCGTCACAGTCCCGATCATCGAATAGGTAGGCATAACTGGTGCGTTCGATCAGGGCCCTATTCAGGGCTCGGCCTTGGGGTGTCGTGACGCTGTCCGGATCAATCAGCATGGCGGGGCTTGCGCTGCCAAGCGCAAAGGGAATTAGTGCAGCCTCGACGAGAAAGGCGGTGCTATAACGGCGCAGGTCGATCGAGTTGTGGTCTGTAATCAGCATATAGGGCCTGACCTGCGGCACCACCTCAACATAGCATCCGGTCAGGGCTAGCGTTGCCAACAGCATTAGGCTGCCGGTCTGCACGGCGTGAATGAGTGTTCGGATCGTTGATTGAGTACGTTCGGTCATGGCTGTCTCCTTTGCACCTATAGTGGCAGAGGCAGGCTGAACGGGATCTGAATGATAGCCGGCTTTATCGGGTCAGAGTTTCGATCGGAATCACTTGATCGAGCGGATTGGCGCTGTGCACCCAGCGATCAAAGGCCTCGGCAATAGCCTGATTGCGATCGACAACCGTCTGCCAATAGCGAATTCGGCTGTCATTATCGAGTCGCTCAAAATCGCGCCGGTCGGGTATTTTCCCGTAGGGCAGGGACGCGACAAATTCTCGGCTGGGGCTGATCATCAGCGTGTGGGAATAGTTGCTGGCGTGGACCTTACGCCACGGCAAGGGCTTGTCGAACCAGCCGGGTTTTAATAGGGGCGAAAAATGAGGATAAAGCACTAGGCCTTGCTCGGGTTTGAACGGCAAATCAAAGTGGTAATCGACCATGCCGCCATCTCGATAGAGGCCCCTTGGTGCGCCGACTGGGTCGCGCACCCCTTCGATGACTATTGGTATGGCGCCACTGGCGAGCAAGGCATCACGATAATTGGCCCGGTTCAGCGGTACCTGATGAGTGCGAAAGTGATCCCATTGAGCGACCGGTAATTGCCCGCCCGGCGACTGAAAAATAACCCGATCAAAGGACCGGGGTAAGCTTCGTCGACTGACCAGATTGCCCACGGCCACGGCGGCGAACGCCAGACCCTGAATCGAGGGCTGTTCCAATTGACTGAGCCCTTTGCAACGGGCCGCCACTATATGCAATTTTTTGAGTTGGTGTTGGTCTAGGTCGTTCGGTTGAATAAAGCTGTCGAGCAGCTGGCGGATTGACTGCGAAATTTCTTGGTGTGACGGACGCGCCGAATAGCGCTGGTTCAGATATTGACTTTCGAGCTGCTCTAGAGCGGCCATCGGCGCCGCACTGGCGTACGCGGCCATCCGCCAAGCCCCGATCGAACTGCCAATTAACTCCAGCTGATGGGGGATGGCGGGGAGCCAGTTTTGCATCAAATAGCGGTCCAAATGACTGAGCACAAACCACTTCGGGCCGCCGGACGCGCCGATAATCGCGCGGATATCGGTCGGCCGGATCCCCGACTGCGCTATATGGCGGTAAGCCTGTTGGCCGGCAAAGATCTCAATCGGTTCCATCGCGCGCCTACTGACCGTCACCGCCATTCAAGACGACTAGCCTTTGCTGAACAGTTGTTTAAACAGACGCGGGCTGGCTGCGAGTAACTCGCCGCGATCCATCTTGATTGGCTTGCCCTCGACATCACCGGTTAAGGCACCGGCTTCTTGCACAATAAGCAGAGCACTGGCTAGGTCGGCTGGTGACATCTGTTGCGCGATGGCCACATTGACCCGGCCGGCCGCGAGATTGATGAAATCATAGAGCGCGCAGCCACTGACGCGGATGTCATAAACAGCATCCTGCCATTTGCTTAGCAAGACCATGTCTTTGGTCGCAAGGGTGCAAGTTGCCTGAGGCAGGGGGACGAATTCGGCGCGCACGCGGCGATCGTTAAAGTGCACACCGCGACCGCGCGAGGCAATCATGTAGTCTTCGGTCATCGGATCGACCAGGGCGACACAATCGATCTTATCTTTGGTGTAGAGGGCGACATTGACTAGGAAGCCGGGGTAGCCGTTACGCAAGTTGTGCTCGCCGGCGGCGACATCGATGACCCAACGCGACTGTCCATCCCAGTCTCGGCTGTCTTCTTTGCCGAGTTGGATGGAGTCGATGTGATGGCGGGTATGGGCGCTGCGGATGACCTTGCGAGCACGCCAGGCGGCATCCTCAATGGCCTTGTCAAAGACTTCCTTGCGGCTCGTTCCTTCTGCAGTTAAAGATGCAATGCTGGTCACTGTGTAGTTCAGCTTTTCAGCAGCGCTTTGGGCTGCACGTAGTGCGATCGTCAATATCGGTTGCATGTTACTCTCTTATACAGGCTTATAAGGGCAAATGACCCATTCTGAACGTCAGAATGACTCGAGTTGGAACGTCGGTCCGCAAGGACTTGTTAAACAGCGCATCGACCGGGGCGACTGTTGGCCTCGATCTGAGAGAATCTACGGATAGATTCAAAGGGCGCGCATGATACACCAGGTTTAGCGTATCATTCAGTCATTAAATGTAATTTGTGGAATTAATTTCGTGGATACGATCGACATCGACTCAGAAATGGCCTTTAGCAACCTAGAACATGTTCGGGTGGTAATGGTGCACACCTCCCATCCGGGCAACATCGGCGCCGCGGCACGGGCCATGAAAACCATGGGTTTTCGACATCTGGTGCTGGTACAGCCGCGTGATTTCCCCTCCGATACGGCCACCGCGATGGCCTCCGGCGCCACCGATTTGCTCGACAGCGCCACGGTGGTTGACAGTTTAGAGGACGCCATTGCCGACTGTGCCCTAGTGGTTGGCGCCTCCGCACGCTCCCGGACCCTGCCGTGGCCCTTAGTAAACCCTCGGGAGATGGCGCAACAGGTGCTGTCGATGCCGTCTGGTAGCCAGATTGCTTTGGTGCTGGGTCGTGAACGCAGTGGCTTGACCAATGACGAATTGGCTCGCTGCCATTGTCATGTCAATATTCCCGCCAACCCCGACTACAGTTCACTCAATGTCGCATCCGCGGTACAGGTCTTGGCTTACGAGTTGCGTATGTCTGCACAGGCCAGCGACGCCAAGCCCAAACCCCATTGGGGCGTGCCATGGGATCAGCCGCCGGCCACCGCGGGCCAGCTGGAAAGTTTATTCCAGCACTGGCAACAGGTCCTGGTTGATATTGATTTCCTCAACCCCCATAACCCCAGAACGCTAATGAGTAAGGTACGGCGCCTAATACTGCGCGCCCAGCCGGATGAGGTTGAAGCCAACATTCTCCGTGGCATGCTCAGTCAAATAGATAAACACCTAAGGAAACCCTGATATGTTTTCAGGCATCAAAGACGATATTCAAAGTTTTTTTAATCGCGATCCGGCTGCCCGAGGCTGGTTTGAGGTCTTGCTTAATTACCCAGGTCTGCATGCCGTTATCATCCACCGCTTATCGCATCGCCTCTGGCGTTGGAATATTAAGACGCTGGCGCGCTGGATATCGCAGCTAGCACGTTGGTTTACCGGCATTGAAATTCATCCGGGTGCAACGATCGGGAAGCGCTTTTTTATCGATCACGGCATGGGCATCGTGATCGGAGAAACCGCTGAGATTGGCGATGATGTCACGGTCTATCAGGGCGTCACCCTAGGTGGCACCAGTTGGCAAAAAGGTAAGCGCCACCCAACCTTGGAAGACGGCGTCATCGTGGGGGCCGGTGCAAAGGTCTTGGGCCCCTTTAAGGTGGGCAAAAATGCGCGCATCGGATCAAACGCCGTGGTCACCAAAGAAGTGCCTGAAGGTGCCACGGTGGTCGGCATCCCCGGTCGTGTGGTGAGATTGAAGGGCGAACGAGCCCAGGGCTTCAGCACCGAGCAAGAAGAATTGGCCAAACGCATGGGCTTCGATGCCTACGGCGTGGCCGAAATGCCCGATATTACCGCCCATGCCATCAAGGCGTTGTTGGACCATGTTAATGCGCAAGACCAGCGTATCGATCGGATGTGCGCGTCGTTGCAAAAAATGGATAAATCCTTCACAACCCCCGAGATGCCGGACCTGAAAGATGAAGATTTCGCCGTTATCGAGGCCTCTGATCAACAAAACAGCGTTTAAGCGCGGGGCTTGCACGGACCTTTGGGCAATACTCGCCTCAACGCGATTGCAGGTCGCGAGTGCCCTGGATCTGCGCGGCGTTTTTGAGTCGACCCGACTGACTCCAATGTTGACGCGGATGAGCCGCATAAAAAGATACCGCCGCGTGACAGGCGATGTCGTAAAGCTGCGGGCCAACAAACCATTGCCGTTTTAGCAATCTTAACTTGGGCGGTATGAGGGCGAATTTTTTCATCTGCCCCAGTGGCCGGGCCACGATGATATCGAGGAAGGGGCGCAGCTGATCCAGATATTGGCCAACGCTGAGCACATCCTGATCGGGGGCTAAGGTTAAGATTTCTCGGTTCAGATAAGCCTGTTTAATTTCTAAGCTGTTGAGTGGCACAAAGTTCTGCACGACCCGCACACCCAACTGAGCATCCAGCCATACCCACTTGGCATGCTGCCGATCAAAATACTCTATGCCCTCATACTGACTGCCCAGCGGTCGCCAACTGCAGTCGCGTGTTCTCAAGGTCGTTAGACGACAGGGGATACCCACCGCTATCATGGCGTGCGCTTGAATAAGGTTATAGTCGCAACGGCTAAATTGCTCGCCATTCAAGGCCCGATTGATCACGCTGAGTGGGTTGTCGCTGTGCGCACAGTGCCCCAGCCGGGGTAACCACAGGCCGTGCACCCAAGCGATCAGGCTTTCAATGCTCTGAGCATCGGACAGGCTGACCCGAGTATGTTGATGCAGATGAAAGCGAGCCGCTAAATTCTTGTGGATCAAGCTCGCGCGCGCCGCGGGTAGGGTGACATCCGACGTTGGATTATACTGAAAGGGGCGTAAGCGCGGATAGATCCGAGTCGACCAGAAGCCGACCGCGTAGGTCAATAAAATCAGAGTCAAGAGTACCGATAAGAGCATCATGGTGAAGCACGTCCCAATGCATTAAAGGCTTATTGTGCCTGCGGCCAATAGGCGTGCCAAATGCAGTGATCGACTCTGTGATCGGCTAGACAAAGTGCCCTAAACTCGGCATCGGCCCTGCTATCGGTTTCGTGCTGGCATGCTCAAGCGAAAATCCAGCACCAATGGATCGTGATCCGATGAGCGGTAGGGGTCAGGAGCGAAATAGGTGTCGATCTGCTCGGTCGATTTATACTCCCGATGGTAATCCAAGACCGACGGCTCATCGCTGTTAATATGCCATTCTTGCGCCAATAGGAGCTTGTCGGCCAATGCGGGCGAGGCCAAGGCGTGATCCAGGCGGCCCGATTGGCCCTGGTAAACATAGGAGTAGCCACCCGGGGTTTGCAGCGCGCTAAAGCCGGCGTTAATCAAATCGACGATCGGATCTTCCTGACTGTAGGCATTGAAATCACCCACCATCAGTACATGCGCAGCCCGGCTGTCGGTCGGGTCGGTCCCTAACCAGAGATTTAACGCCTGGCTGGCCCGGGTGCGACTGAGATTGTAGGCGCCTTGCCCCCTATCGCAGTCGTCCCATTTGGCGCACCGGCCCTGAGCTTTGGACTTCAGGTGTGTGACCACCAGGGTCAGGCGTTCGCTCGAAGACGGGTGGCTAAAGGTTTGCGCCAGGGCGGGCCGATGCAGCGCGTCATTAAAGAGTGCACGGCCGCTGGTGTCGTTGGGTGAGTTGGCGCTGGTCAATAGCCGGGCTCGGTTGATCGGTTGCACGCGCGCCGGTCGATAGAGTAAACCAACGCTGATCGCGTCGCTGCCGATCCGATCGACCCTGGGGTCTATCAGCTGGTAGTGTCGATCCGTCGGCAGCTCCGCATTGAGGGCTCGGCGCAAACTGGCGAGCGCACTGCGCTGCGAGATACCATCGTTTTCGAGCTCCATTAACGCCACTATGTCGGCATCGATCGCCACCAGGGCGGCCAGTAATTTACTCGTTTGACGCGCCAGTTCGACGCCGTCGCTGGCGCCGCGTGGGCTCGGCCAACCGCCCCCCAAACCATCGCCATTAAAGTAATTGCGGACATTCAAGCTGGCGATGCGCAGATCGCTGTTGGGCACTGCTAGCGGTGCGGCGCGGCGCGGGTTGTCCAATTGGAACCTGGGTGGGCTGGTGGGGATCAGGCGATAGGTGTCGAACGCGAAGTGGATTACCCCGGTCAGATGCTGCACCGTGCTGCCGATGCGCAGGCTGTTGGCAGCAGTCAGCCCGGGCGTTGGAAAGGGTACCGGATCTGGATTTTGACGCGTACTGCCATCGTCGACTACTAACTGATTTAACCGATTCGCGTGGCCAATCGCATCGGCGGCGCGTCCGGGGCGGGCGCTATCGGTCGGGATCGACCGGCGGCCCTGGCTGAGCGTAAATTCGCCATAACGGCCGAGTTTGGCGACGTCATTGACGGTTAAACTCGCCGAAAACCGAACCCGCATCCCTTCCATCGCCTCCAAAGATTCAGGGTAGGGCAGCGGCAGGCTCAGGTCGGTGACGGGCGGCAGGGCGCGGTTCGTGGCGCAGCGCTTTAGGTCATCGATACGATGCAACTGGGTCACCCCAAAGTACTCATTGACCCGGCCGCTCAAACGCACCCTATCGCCGACCTCAACCTCGGTGCGGCTGTGGTATACGAAGATGCCCTCGGATGTGTTGGCATCATCATCGGTCGGGTCTTGCTGGAGGAAAAACCCAGCCATGTCATGTTCGGCCTGCAGATCCAGGGTGACCACGGCCTCCACTGTCACGTCTTGCTCGAGTAAGGGTGAGACTAGCCCCGAGCCTTGAATCTGGGCGAGCCGCGTCGCCGGATCACCGCAGGCGGAGGCTCGTTTTTGCTCAGCGTAGCTAAAGCTGGCTATCAGGGTGGCGAGGACCCCTATAAGAAGTTGCTTGAACATATCCATGCCCCGATTGAACTTGGCTGCCTGCCTGCGGATCGATTTGACTGCAAACTATGACAGTCCGTGCGCTCGGCCGTCAACCGGTTGAGCGCGCCGAGCGAGCGAGCGGGCCCGAGCGGGGTCCAACATTGAATTGTCGGCCCCAACTGTGTATTCTCGCCCACTTTTCGCAGCCCTCATAACTTGGATTCCCCCAGTTTGAAGCGTTCCTGAGGCCGAAAAAAGACAGCAATGAGGCAGATATATGTTATTGACCCAAAGCAAAGCCGACTGGTTCGGCAATATACGCGGTGATTTTTTGGCCGGGTTGGTCGTGGCGCTCGCGTTGATTCCGGAAGCCATTGCGTTTTCGGTGATTGCCGGTGTTGATCCCAAGGTCGGTCTCTATGCATCCTTCTGTATCGCTGTGGTGATTTCGATTGTCGGTGGTCGTCCTGGGATGATTTCCGCCGCAACCGGCGCCATGGCACTGTTGATGGTGACCCTGGTTAAGCAGCACGGGCTGGAGTATTTGTTGGCGGCGACCTTGCTAACTGGGGTGTTGCAATTGCTCGCCGGTTATTTACGCCTCGGTGAATTGATGCGCTTTGTATCGCGCTCGGTCGTTACCGGCTTCGTCAACGCCTTGGCGATTCTGATTTTCATGGCGCAATTGCCCGAACTGATCGATGTCAGCTGGGTGGTCTACGCGATGACCGCTGGCGGTCTGGGTATTATCTATTTGTTTCCGCTGATCAATAAAACGCTGCCCTCGCCGTTGATCTGCATCTTGGTGCTCACCGGGCTGGCCATGCTGCTAGGCCTGGATATCCGCACCGTCGGCGACATGGGCGAGTTACCGGATACCTTGCCGATCTTTTTGTGGCCCGATGTTCCGCTCAATCTGGAAACGCTGTTTATTATCCTGCCCTATGCCGCACCGCTGGCCGTCGTCGGCCTGCTCGAGTCGCTTATGACTGCGACCATCGTCGACGATCTAACCGACACCACCAGCGATAAGAACCGTGAATGTAAGGGCCAGGGCATTGCCAATATCGCCTCCGGTCTGGTCGGTGGCATGGCCGGTTGTGCCATGATCGGTCAATCGGTGATCAATGTGAAATCCGGCGGGCGCGGGCGCTTATCGACCTTCGTGGCCGGATTTGTGTTGTTGATTATGGTGGTCTTCCTCAGTGATTGGGTCGCGCGAATACCCATGGCGGCCTTAGTCGCTGTGATGATTATGGTGTCGATCGGAACCTTTAATTGGGCCTCTATCCGTGATTTGAAGCAATATCCGCTCTCGACCAATCTGGTTATGCTTGTTACCGTAGTGGTGGTGGTCTGGACGCACAATTTGGCCTATGGTGTATTCGCTGGCGTTTTGTTGGCGGCGCTGTTTTTTGCCAACAAGATCAGCCACTTTATGTACGTCGATTCGCAGCACGATGAGGCCACGGATCAACGCAGCTATCAGGTTCATGGGCAGCTATTTTTCAACTCTGCCGATAAGTTCAGCAACGCCTTCGATTATAAGGAAGCGGTCAGCCGGGTGACGATAGACGTGTCCCGGGCGCATTTTTGGGATATTACCGCCGTTGCTGCACTGGACAAGGTGGTGCTTAAGTTCCGCCGTGAAGGCACCGAGGTCGAGGTAATCGGTATCAACGAAGCCAGTGAAACCATCATTGACCGCTTCGGCCAACACGACAAGCCGGAAGACATCGATAAAGTACTGGGAGGCCATTGATGAACGACACGAATAATAAGGTGCACCAATCGAGCGACACCGAGCGCAGCTGGACCATCGCCTGTATCGATGGCTCTCACTATAATTCGGCGGTCTGCGATTATGCGGTTTGGTTAAGTCAACGGCTGAACTCCCCCTTTAAGGCGCTGCACGCGATTGAACACAGCGGTGCGATCGCGGTTAGAGACCTGACCGGTGCCATCGGCCTGGGTGCCCAAGAGCACCTGCTCGCGGAACTGACCGATCTGGAGCAACAGCGCAATCGCTTGGAGCTTCAGAAGGGTCGGCAAATGCTCGACACCGTCAAACAACGTGCCGAACTGGCTGGCCTGCCCAACCCGGTCACGGTGCAACGGCACGGCACTCTGATCGAATCGTTGATCGAATTGGAACACGACGCGCGGGTCGTGGTGCTCGGTATTCGTGGCGAGGTCCACGACGCCGACACCGAGCATTTAGGTACCCATTTGGAGTCGCTGGTGCGCTCGATCGCGCGACCGATCTTTGTGGTCAATCGGGAATTTAGCGCACCCACCGCTGCGATGCTGGCCTATGACGGCAGTCCATGTAGCCTCAAGGCGCTCCAGATGGTCGGCTCTAGCCCACTATTCGAACATATCCCGATCCATCTAGTGCATGTCAGTAAGGATCCGGCCAGCGCGCAGGAACTGGTGTTGGCTGCTAAGATCCAGCTAGAGCAGGCCAATCGGCAGGTCTTTAGCGAAATCCTTCAGGGTGATCCGGCCGAGGCTTTGTGCCAATACCAAGCCAGTCATGGCATCGATCTGACGGTCATGGGTGCTTTCAGCCACAATCGTTTGCGTGAGCTGGTGTTTGGCAGCTTCACCATGAAGATGTTGCTCAGCACCCGGCAACCTCTGCTCTTGTTGCGCTAACAAGACCCCTCGATGGCCCACCCACCCAGGGTTGCTCTTTGTCACTTGGGGCTCAAAACAGACGGTTTCTTGCCTCAAGCGAGCCGTCTGCCGAACAGGTCCACGTTTTTATTCGGTTAATAGTTGACTGTTTTACTCAGGTATTTATAATTCCCTCACTCTTAACGCAGTGGACACTCGGGATGAAACTGACAACCAAAGGTCGATATGCCGTTACCGCCATGCTCGACTTGGCATTAAACGAGGAAAGTGGCCCGATCAATCTTGCCGATATTTCCGAGCGCCAGGGCATTTCTCTATCCTATCTAGAACAGTTATTTGCCAAGCTGCGCAAGCAGGGTCTGGTCGCGTCGGTCCGTGGACCGGGCGGCGGGTATCTGCTCGGTCGAGCGCGAGCGCTTATCAGTGTGGCCTCGGTAGTCGACGCCGTCAGCGAGTCGATGGATGCCACCAAGTGTGGCGGCCAGACCGGCTGTCAGCAGGGTGAAGCCTGCCTAACGCATCACCTTTGGCAGGACCTTAGTCAACAAATTCACGGTTTCTTGGATGATATCAGTCTGCAAAATCTGGTCGATCGGAGCGAGATGAAACTCGTTAATGAGCGGCAAAACAGAAAGCTGCAGCTGCGCGTTAGTCAGAGTCAAGAAGCCATCGCCACGACACAGGTCGACTAATGCGCCCACTATATTTTGATTATGCGTCGACCACGCCGGTCGATGGCCCAGTCGCCGAAAAAATGATGGCCTATCTGACCCGAGATGGCGAGTTCGGTAACCCGGCCTCACGCTCTCATATACTCGGTTGGATGGCCGAAGAAGCTGTCGAGGACGCACGCAACGAGGTGGCCGATCTGATTCAAGCCGATAGCCGAGAAATTGTCTGGACCAGCGGGGCCACCGAAGCGAATAACTTGGCCATCAAGGGCGTGGCAGAAAGCTACGCCCCAGCCGAGTGCCATCTGATCACCAGCGCCACAGAACATAAGGCCGTGTTAGACCCCTGTAACTACCTGCACGCCAAAGGCTATCCGCTTTCGATTCTGAAGCCCGATGCCGATGGGGTGATCAGCGTCCAGGCCGTGGCCGCGGCGATCACCGAGCACACTCGTTTGGTGAGTATTATGGCAGTCAATAACGAGACCGGGGTGTGCAACCCCATTGCTGAAATTGGCGCGCTCTGCGCCGCACAGGGTATTTTCTTTCATGTCGATGCGGCCCAGGCCATTGGCAAGATGCCGCTCGATGTGGATTCGGCCCAGATCAGTCTGCTGTCGATGTCAGCTCATAAATTCTATGGACCCAAGGGCATCGGCGCGCTCTATGTGCGCCGCCGCAGCCCACTTGATTTAGTCGCCCAGATTCACGGCGGTGGCCATGAACGGGGTATGCGCTCGGGCACCTTGCCGACCCACCAGATCGTTGGCATCGGGGCCGCGGCCAAGATTCTCAACGCCGGTTTCGCCGAGGAGGCTGAGCGTATTAGCCGCTTGCGTGATCGTTTGCTCAATGCCCTCGTGGAGCTGGGCGATGTCACCATCAACGGTGGCGCGGCACCCCGCGTGCCGGGCCACCTCAATGTGTGTTTTCACGGCGTCGATGGCGAGGCGCTAATGTTGGCGGTGCGCAATCTGGCTCTGTCAACCGGCTCGGCCTGTACCTCGGCCAGCATAGAACCCTCTTTTGTACTAAAAGCCATGGGATTAAGTGATCAGGCGGCACACAGCTCGCTGCGCTTGAGTTTGGGTCGGTTTAGCACCGAAGCCGATGTCGATAGCGCCATCCTTAGTCTCACTGAAGCAGTCAATAGCTTGCGCACTTCGGCAAGCCGCAATAAAAGGCACCAATCATGAGTGAAGAAGTGGAACAGTACCTAAAGTCTGAGTATTCGGCGGGTTTTGTCACCGATGTCGAGTCCATGACCATACCGGCAGGGCTCGACGAAGATGTGGTCCGACTGATTTCGGCCAAAAAGAACGAACCGGAATGGTTGCTCGAATGGCGCCTCAAGGCGTTTCGTGCCTGGATCGAAATGGACGAACCGGACTGGGCCCATGTGACCTATCCAAAGCCCGATTTTCAGGCCCTATCGTATTATTCATCGCCTAAGAGTATGGAAGAGAATCGACCTAAATCGCTCGATGAGGTCGATCCGGAATTATTGGCGACCTACGAGAAGCTGGGCATTCCGACCCATGAACACGCCGCTCTGGCTGGCGTCGCGGTCGATATGGTGTTCGATTCGGTCTCGGTCGGCACCACCTTTCGGCAAAAGCTATTGGATGTGGGGGTGATCTTTTGCCCTATATCCGAGGCGGTGCACGAATATCCGGAGTTGGTGAAAAAATACCTCGGTTCGGTCGTGCCACAGCGCGATAACTTTTATGCCGCGCTGAACTCAGCGGTCTTTTCCGACGGTTCCTTCGTTTACATTCCCAAGGGGGTGCGTTGCCCGATGGAGCTGTCGACTTACTTCCGCATTAATGAAGCCAAGACCGGACAGTTTGAGCGCACCCTGATCATTGCCGATGAAGGCAGCCATGTCAGTTATCTCGAAGGCTGCACCGCACCGATGCGCGATGAAAATCAATTGCACGCCGCGGTGGTGGAGTTGGTGGTGCTCGATGATGCGCAAATCAAATACTCGACCGTGCAAAATTGGTATCCGGGCAATTCAGAAGGCAAGGGCGGTATCTACAATTTCGTCACTAAGCGCGGCATTGCCCATAAGCGCGCGAAGATCAGCTGGACGCAGGTGGAAACCGGCTCGGCAGTGACCTGGAAGTACCCTTCCTGCATCCTCAAAGGGGATGACAGCGTGGGCGAATTCTATTCGGTGGCGCTAACCAGTAACTTCCAGCAGGCCGACACCGGCACCAAGATGATTCACATTGGCAAAAACACCCGCTCGACCATTATTGCCAAGGGCATTAGTGCGTTAAAGAGTCAGAATACCTATAGAGGTCTGGTGAAGATGAATCCGGGCGCGGATGGCGCACGTAACTTTACCCAGTGCGATTCGCTGTTAATCGGCGATCAATGCGGCGCGCACACCTTCCCCTATATCGAAAGCAAAAATCGCTCGGCCGTTGTGGAGCATGAAGCGACCACGTCCAAGGTGAGTGAAGACCAGCTGTTCCTATGTCGTCAACGCGGCATCGATGCTGAAAAAGCTGTATCGATGATCGTCAATGGCTTCTGTAAGGAAGTCTTTAAAGAGCTGCCGATGGAATTTGCCGTCGAAGCAGGCAAGCTGCTGGAAGTTTCATTGGAAGGGGCTGTCGGTTAAATTCCGTTGGCAACACAGAATTTTTTTCACCTAATTATAGGTTCTTGATCCTCATGCTAAGCATCAAAAATTTACATGCAAAGATAGACGATAAAAACATTTTAAAAGGCCTCAACCTGGATATTCGGGCGGGCGAAGTGCATGCCATTATGGGCCCTAATGGCGCCGGCAAGAGCACCCTCGGCAATGTATTGGCTGGTCGCGATGGCTACCAGGTCACAGAGGGCAGCATCCAATTTAATGATCAGGATTTACTGGCGCTCGATGCCGAAGAGCGCGCCCGGCGCGGCGTATTTTTGGCCTTTCAATATCCGGTCGAGATACCGGGTGTGTCCAATATGGAATTCCTCAAGGCCTCAGTCGATGCCATTCGTCGCGCGCGCGACCTGACGCCCTACAGCTCCATTGATTTTATCAAGCTGGCCCGGGAAAAATCGGCCTTGGTGGACCTACCGGCTGATTTTCTCAAGCGCGGTGTCAACGAAGGTTTTTCCGGCGGTGAGAAGAAACGTAATGAGCTGATGCAAATGATGCTGCTCGAGCCGACCCTGTGCATCTTGGATGAAACCGACTCTGGCCTCGATATCGATGCCCTGCAGTTGGTCGCCAAGGGTGTGAATGACCAACGCCGGGCCGATCGCTCCTTTATCATCGTGACCCATTATCAACGGCTGTTGGATTTCATCGTGCCCGATTATGTCCATGTCTTGGCGAACGGCTCGATCGTTAAGTCGGGCGGCCGCGAGCTGGCGCTTGAGTTGGAAAAAGACGGCTATGGCTGGATCGATGAGGAGCACGTATAGGTGACGGTTGCATTGAACACCCTCAGCGCGCGCTCTGCCGTTGCGCAAGCCGCGGCGCCGCAATGGCTTAAAGATTGGCAGCAGCAAGGTCAGGACGATTTCGCCGCCTTGGCTTGGCCGACGCGCAAAACCGAGGCCTGGAAATACACGCCTCTGAAAGCCTTACTCGATGTCACCTGGCAAAAATCCACCGAGTCGACGGATGAACCGGGTATTCGCTTTGAAAACTGGAACGACATCCGCATCGACCTGGTCAACGGTCAGCTCCAAGACCTACCGACTCTGCCGGCGGGCGTCTCGTTGCGCCGTCTGAGCGACTGCTCGGCCGATGAAGGCTTGGCGTTTTTGGCGCGGATCGATGCGGAACGCAATGGTTTTGTCTTCGATTCACTGAATCAAGCCCTACTCGACCAGGCCTATTGGTTGAGCGTCGACGCCGGCGTTAAGGTGTCTGCACCGATCCACCTGAATTACATCAGTCAGGGGGTCGACGCCATTAGCAATATTCAGGTCTTGGTCGATCTAGGCAAGGAATCGCATCTGACGCTGGTGGAAACCTTTAGCCATGGCCCATCAGGCCGCTGCTTTGTGAATCCCAATACCGCGCTCTTTGTCGCCGAATTGGCGCAATTGACGCATTATCACCTGCTGCTGGAAACCGGCGATATCCGCCATATCGGACGAGTCACGGCAACATTAGAGGCCTATGCAGCGCTGAACGCCTTTCATATGGCCGTTGGCGGTCAGATAAAGCGCAAAGATATAGTGGTGCGCCACCGCGGTGAAGGCGCTCGGCTAACCCTCAATGGCGTCTATCTGCCAAAGGGTAACGAGCTGATCGATTACCACACCGTGCTAGAGCATGAGGTGCCGCACTGCCAATCGACTGAGACTTTTCGCGGTATCCTCGCTGATAAGGGCCATGCCGTGTTCAACGGTCGGATTCATATCCACAAGTTGGCGCAAAAATCGGTCGCCGAGTTGCAAAATCGTAACCTGTTGCTCAGCGATACGGCGGAAATCAATACCAAGCCGGAACTGGAAATCTACGCCGATGATGTCCGCTGTGCGCACGGCGCGACCATTGCCCAGCTGGATAAGAATTTGCTGTTCTATTTCCAGGCGCGCGGCATCACCAAAGAAGATGCCGAAATGATGCTTAGCTTTGGTTTTATCAATGAACTGCTCGATGCCCTAGACGATGAGCCGGTGCGCTTACTGTTGCGTCCGCTGCTCGAGGCCTTATTTGCGACCAAGGTGGCGGCGCTATCGGGAGCGGCCTTATGAGCTTTGATGTGCAAGCAATCCGGGCCCAGTTTCCGATCTTAGCCCAGCAAATTAATGGCAATCCGTTGGTTTATCTCGATAACGGCGCCACGACGCAAAAACCCGACGCGGTGATCGATGCCATCAGTAACTTCTATCGGCACGATAACAGCAATGTGCATCGCGGCGCCCATACCCTGAGTGACCGTGCAACGTCGGCCTTTGAACAGGCCCGGGTTGCGGTGCAGGGGCTCTTGAATGCCGGCTCTAGCGACGAGATTATCTGGACCAAGGGCACCACCGAGAGTGTCAATTTGGTTGCCTTTAGCTGGGGTCAGGCCAACCTGAAGCCGGGTGATCGGGTCCTAGTATCGGCCATGGAACACCATGCCAATATAGTACCTTGGCAGCTGGTGTGCGCCAAAACCGGTGCCGAAGTGGTGCCGATTCCGGTCTCCGACGCCGGCGAGCTGGATCTGGAGGCCCTGGATGGCCTGCTCGATGAGCGGGTTAAGTTTGTCTCGATCGTGCACGTCTCCAATGCCTTGGGTACCGTCAACCCGGTCGCCGAGATCATCGCCCGGGCGCACCGGGTTGGTGCCCTGGTCATGGTCGACGGTGCCCAAGCCGTGGCCCATTTTGACCTCGATATGCAGGCGCTGGACTGTGACTTTTACACCTTTTCCGGCCATAAGCTCTTTGGTCCGACGGGCATCGGTGCGCTCTATGGTAAAATGGCCCTGCTCGAGGCCATGCCGCCCTTTATGGGTGGGGGTGAGATGATCGAAACGGTCAGTTTTGAACAGACCACCTTCAATCGGGTGCCCTATAAGTTTGAGCCGGGTACGCCTAACATAGCCGGAGCCGTCGGTTTGGCGGCGGCCATCACCTGGTTCAATGGCTTGGACCGAGCGGCGATGATGGCGCATGAGCAGGCGGTACTGGATTACGCCGTCGAATGTGCGCACAACTATCCCGGCCTCACGCTGATTGGCCAAGCCGACCAGCGTGCCGGGGTGCTAAGCTTTGTGCTCGACGGCAGCCATCCGCACGATGTCGGCACCTTGCTCGACCAGCAGGGCGTTGCGGTGCGCACCGGCAGTCACTGCGCCATGCCGATTATGAGTCGCTTGGGTGTGTCCGGTACGGTTCGAGCCAGCTTTGCGCTCTACAACACCCGAGAAGATGTCGATGCCCTGTTTGCGGCGTTGGACAAGGTAAAATTATTTCTTTTTTGACAGGTCTGTTCGTTAGACCCTGAAGGTAGGCGAATTATGAGCGTACAGTCGTTTGATCCAAAAGCATTGCAAACCCCCAATATCACCATGACCGATGCGGCGGTAGGGCATTTTCGCAAGCAGCTGGCCCAGGCCGACAAGGCCTCGGTGCGGTTGTTTATTCAGGAAAGCGGTTGTTCCGGCTATATGTACAAGATCGATTTCGTCGCCGCGGCAGAGCCGGGCGATCTCAGCCTGGTGATGGCCGATGACGTCACCTTGCATGTCCAGCAAGAGGCTCTGGCGATACTGCAGGGTACCGAGATTGATTTTAAAAAGGATGGCTTGAATCAGTTGATCAAGTTTAACAACCCGAATGTCACCGCCGAGTGTGGCTGTGGCGAGAGCTTTGTTGTGGAGGCTGACTGATGGAACGACAAGTGGTGGTCACCACTCGAGCGGTCAACGCTCGCCTAGTACCCGTTGGCACCCCCATGACCATCCCAGCCGATACCTTTGTTACCCTGACGCAGAGCTTGGGTGGCAACTATACGGTGGTCTATCATGGCAATATGGCGCGTATTGATGGCACCGACGCCGATGCCCTGGGCTTTGAGCCCGAAAAACTGATCTTTACCCCGGTCACCGGCCCCGATGTCGATGAGGCCCAAGTTTGGCAGGCTCTGGCGACAATCTTCGATCCGGAGATTCCGGTTAGCCTAGTGGCCTTGGGTCTGATCTACAAGGTCTCGACTCAAGGCCAAACGGTACTTATCGATATGACGCTGACCGCCCCGGGTTGTGGCATGGGTCCGGTGTTAGTTGATGATGTCAAGTATCGCGTGGCGTTGGTGCCTAATGTGCAGCAGGTTGAGGTCAATCTGGTGTTCGATCCGCCGTGGCATCGCGATATGATGTCCGAAGAGGCGCAGCTTGAAACCGGTATGTTCAGCTAAGTTGATGCCATCCCAGACCCCCCATTTATAGAGGCCCCTTATGAATCCAGTATTCGGCATCGATATCAGCGCAGACGATATCATCGAAAATCTATCCTTCTTCGATTCGTGGGAAGAGCGTTACAAATACATTATTGATCTGGGCAAGGAGCTGCCGCCCATGGCTGACGAGCTGAAGTCGGAGGTGAACTTGGTGCGTGGTTGCCAAAGCCAGGTGTGGTTGGTGCCAGAGCAACAGGACGAGCTGTTTATATTCAAGGTTGATTCCGATGCCCATATCGTCAAGGGCTTGCTGGCGGTGGTTTTGGTCGCCTTCAATGGCAGAAGTGCCCAAGCGATATTGGCCGTCGACATCGAACGGTATTTCACCGCCCTGGACCTGGTGCGTCATCTAAGCCCGTCGCGCGGCAACGGTTTACGCGCCATGGTGAAAAAAATTCAAGATATCGCCACCGCCCGATTGGCCGTATAGCGTTAGACGATCGAGAACTCGCCAGCGTTGCCGCAGCCATGCCCCGGCACTAGGTGCTATACCGGGTCTGGGCTTTTGCTTAGCCCGGACCATTGCCAGACAAAGATAGCCTGGCCGGCGAATTCAACGTACAATGTGGCGCCGAAAAACCCAATAAAAAAACCCCTAGAGAGGCCTAAATGGCAATTGAACGCACTTTTTCTATAGTTAAACCCGATGCCGTAGCCCGTAACCTGGTTGGTGCCATCTATTCTCGCTTTGAAACTGCAGGCTTGAAGATAGTTGCATCTAAGATGCTGTTGTTATCCTCTGAGCAGGCCGAAGGCTTTTACGGGGAACATAAGGAGCGTCCTTTCTTCCCGCACCTGGTCAAGTTCATGATGTCTGGCCCGGTCATGGTCCAGGTCCTTGAAGGCGAGAACGCCATTGCCAAAAACCGTGAAATCATGGGTGCTACTAACCCTGCTGATGCGGCGGCCGGCACCATTCGTCACGATTTCGCCCAGAGCATCGATGCCAACTCGGCGCACGGTTCTGACGCACCAGCGTCTGCGGCCCGTGAAATAGCGTTCTTTTTTAACGAAAATGAAATCTTTTCACGTTAAGTAAAGAACGGGGCAGTCGACAGTTTGTGCTGCCCCTGGATGCTAGAATACAGAGGGAGCTCAGTTTAAGGCTGAGCTCCCTTTTGAGTTTTAAATTTTAGAGCCTTTTGCCGCCATTTGCAGCGAAAGACTTGGCCGGTTTTGGCGCAGTACTATTAGGTAACCTAGATGACACAAACAACACAGAAAATTAACTTGCTCGGCATGGGCCTGAGTTCGCTGGAGCGCTTTTTTACCGAGGAGCTGGGCGAAAAGAGGTTTCGAGCAATACAGGTGTTGAAGTGGATTCATCAACGAGGTGTCGATAACTTCGATGATATGACCGATGTCAGCATGGCGCTGCGCGATAAGTTGAAATTAGTGGCCGAAATAGTGCCGCCAGAAGTGACCTTTAAGCAATATTCTATCGACGGCACGCGCAAATGGGTCATGAAAATGCCCGGTGGCAATGCCGTTGAGACGGTTTACATACCGGAAGAAGGACGCGGCACCCTCTGTGTCTCGTCGCAAATTGGCTGTGCCCTAGACTGTTCTTTTTGCTCGACCGGCAAACAGGGCTTCAATCGGGATTTGAGCTCGGCTGAAATCATTGGCCAACTCTGGGTCGCGGCCCGGTCTTGGGATGAGCCGGGCAAAAAGCGGGATCGGCACGTCACTAACGTGGTCATGATGGGCATGGGCGAACCCCTGCTTAACTTTGATAACGTCGTCGAGTCGATGGGCCTGATGATGGAAGACAACGCCTACGGCCTGTCCAAGCGGCGTGTCACCCTCAGTACCTCCGGTGTGGTGCCAAGAATCTACGATCTGGCCGAGGTCAGCGACGTGTCCCTGGCCCTGTCTCTGCATGCGCCCAATGATGCGTTGCGCAACGAGCTGGTACCGATCAATCGAAAATACGGTATCGCCGAGACGTTGAAGGCGGTGAATGCCTATTTTGAGCGGCTGCCCGATAAGCGGGTCTGTACCATCGAATACACGATGATGAATCACATCAACGATAGTGAGGAATTAGCGACTGAATTGGCCGCGGTATTGCGGGATACGCCCTGCAAGATCAACCTGATACCCTTTAATCCGTTTCCCAATTCCGGCTACGAGCGGCCAAGCAATAACCGCATGCACCGCTTTAAGGATATCCTGCAACAGGCCGGATACAACGTGACCATTCGTAAAACCCGTGGCGATGACATCGATGCCGCCTGTGGTCAGCTGATTGGTCAGGTCTCTGACAAGACTCGGCGTTCGGAACGGTTTATCGAAGCGGTGGAGTTGGGGCAAACCGCTGCCACGGTGGCCACCAAGCGCACCGATCGGAGTGCCGTATGACATCAGCCAGCATTCGGTTACTGATTTCGGCACTGGTCGTGTTCGGTTTAACCGGCTGCGTGACCACGACCGTCAGCTCGTTTGATGCTAAAAAAGACTTAAATAAGGCCGCCCTGACCTACGTTCAGATCGGTTACGGTTACTTCGAACAGGGTGCCAATCAGCAGGCCAAAGAGGCTCTGACCAAGGCTTTGGCGATCGACGACCAGTTACCGGGCGCCCATATGGGCCTGGCCCGGGTCTACGATCGCGAATTGGAATTTAAGCTGGCCGACAGCCATTTCCAAAAAGCGCTGCGTTATGGTGAAAGCACCGAAGGGCATTTTCAATACGGTGTCTATCTCTATAACCGAGGTGACTACAAGGGAGCCTATAAGCAGCTTAACAAGACCCTTGAGGATACGGTCTCGACTCGCCGAGCTCAGGCGTTTGAATATCAGGGCATCGTCGCATCGCGGCTCGACAAGATGGATGTGGCCATTTCCAGCTACAACCGCGCCTTAGCGCTGAATCCCTTGTTAGGCAATAGCTTCTTGGGGCTGGCCAATATCTACTTCGAGCGTCAGGAGCTGAGTACAGCCTATCGCTATTACAACGGCTTCGTCGAGCTTGTGCGCGCGCAGCATGGCCGGCACAATGCCACAACGCTGTGGTTGGGTATTCAATTGGCCAAGGTGGCGCAAGATAAGAACGCGCTGTCGTCGATGACCCTGCAGTTGAAAAATCAATTCCCTCAATCGGTAGAGTATCAAACCTACCTGAGATGGCAGGCGGAGCAAGACGCTGCATGAATAAACGAACTGAAAGCCCGATTAAACGACGAGTTTCGCGCAAGATCTGGGTGGGTAATGTCCCGATCGGCGGGGATGCACCGATTGCGGTGCAATCTATGACCAATACCGACACCGAAGATGTTAACGCCACGGTCGGGCAGATCGAAGCCTTAGTGCATGCCGGTGCCGACCTGGTGCGAGTATCGGTGCCGAGCATGGACGCGGCCGAAGCCTTTGGCAAAATTCGCGCCCGGGTCTCGGTGCCGTTGATTGCCGACATCCATTTTGACCACAAGATCGCGCTGCGAGTCGCCGAATTGGGCGTCGATTGCTTACGCATCAATCCGGGCAATATCGGCCGCGACGACCGGGTTCGGGCTGTGATCGACGCCGCCCGCGATCGTAATATTGCCATCCGCATCGGTGTTAACGCCGGGTCGTTGGAAAAAAGCCTACAACGCAAATACGGCGAACCGACGGCGGAAGCCTTGGTCGAGTCGGCCATGCGCCATATCGACATTCTCGATCGCATGGATTTTCAAAACTTTAAGCTGAGTCTCAAGGCCTCCGACGTCTTTATGACAGTTGCCGCCTACCGCCTGATTGCCAAACAGATCGATCAGCCGTTGCACCTGGGCATTACCGAAGCCGGTGGCCTGCGCAGTGGCACGGTGAAATCGTCGATTGGCTTGGGCATGCTGCTGATGGACGGCATCGGCGATACCCTGCGGGTGTCCTTAGCGGCCGACCCGGTGGAAGAAATCAAGGTCGGCTTTGATATTCTCAAGAGCCTACGCCTGCGCAACAAGGGCATTAACTTTATTGCTTGCCCAAGTTGTTCACGGCAAAACTTCGATGTGATCAGTACGCTCAACGAGCTCGAAAGTCGCCTCGACAATGTCCTGACGCCGCTCGATGTGGCGGTGATCGGGTGTATCGTCAACGGTCCTGGGGAGGCCAAGGAGGTCGACTTGGGTATTACCGGTGGCTCGCCTAGCAACCTGATCTACGTCGATGGCAAGGCCGACCACAAGATTGATAACGGCCAGTTGGTGGATCATTTTGAGCGCTTAATACGGCAAAAAATCGCTGATAAAGAAAAATTCGATTCAACCATTATCGCCAAAATTTAAGGAGATACGCGCTTGACCAGTTTGCAGTCCGTGCGCGGAATGAACGACATATTGCCCAGTGACAGTCCGCTTTGGCAGTATTTAGAAGGCCAGGTAAAAGCCGTGCTGAGTCAGTATGGTTATCGTGAAATCCGCATGCCCATCGTCGAGCCAACCGAGCTGTTTGCGCGCGGCGTGGGCGAGCATACCGATATAGTCGAAAAAGAAATGTATACCTTCAACGACCGCAATGGCGATAGCCTGACCCTGCGGCCGGAAGGCACTGCCGGCTGTGTGCGCGCGGCCCTAGAACACGGTCTACTGTACAATCAGATTCAGCGGCTCTGGTATCAGGGACCGATGTTTCGCTATGAGCGGCCGCAAAAGGGTCGTTATCGACAGTTTTTTCAGATCGGCGTCGAAACCTTTGGCATGGCCGGAGCGGACATAGACGCCGAACTGATATTGTTGACC
Source organism: Reinekea sp. (assembly GCF_982785585.1). Classification (NCBI taxonomy): domain Bacteria; kingdom Pseudomonadati; phylum Pseudomonadota; class Gammaproteobacteria; order Oceanospirillales; family Saccharospirillaceae; genus Reinekea; species Reinekea sp. The sequence continues at coordinate 43,698 of NZ_CEYAVF010000031.1, forward strand.
CATCGGCTCTTTACCCGGCTCGGTGTGCTCGGCTCGTTGACATTGCACATCAATACTCTTGGCAGCAGTGAGGCGAGGGCACGTTACCGCAAGGCCTTGGTTGATTATCTCGAGGGCGTCAAAGACCAGCTCGATGACGACAGTCTGCGCCGTCTCTATGTGAATCCGTTACGGATTCTCGATAGCAAATCGGCCAGCACCCAAAAACTGCTCAACGCCGCGCCGGTGTTCGATGACTACATCGATGACGAGTCGCGGCTGCACTTCGCCGATCTGCGTGCCCGCCTCGACGCGAACGGCATTGCCTACCAGGTGAATCCGCGTCTGGTGCGCGGGCTCGATTACTACACCAAGACCGTCTTCGAATGGATGACCGATGCCCTCGGCGCCCAGGGTACCGTCTGTGGCGGCGGTCGTTATGATGGCCTGGTGCCGATGCTGGGCGGTAAAGAGACCCCAGCGTCCGGTTTTGCCATGGGTATTGAGCGGATACTGCTGTTATTGCAGGCCGTTGATGCGGTGCCGGCCAATATTGAGAAAACCGTGGACCTTTTCCTGGTCGTTGCCGGCGACCAAGCCGACGCCGTCGCGCAGGTGCTGGCCGAACAGATCCGCACTGAAATGCCGGCCGTGCGTCTGCAAATGAATTGCGGCGGCGGCAGCTTTAAGAGCCAGATGAAGAAAGCCGATAAATCCGGTGCCGCGGTGGCCTTGATCCTCGGTGACGATGAAGCGTTGGAAAAAAGGGTCCAAGTCAAAGATTTACACGGAAATATCGCCCAGCAGTCCAGTTCATGGCACGAATTGGCTGAAGTATTAGGCCAACTGGGGCTATAATGCTCCGCTGAATTAATTGTGATTATTAACCCGCGGCCGCAACGCCCGGTTCGAACACTATAAGCCGGGCGCAGTACCGGCATTTTTGGATTTTTGGGAGTATCAAGCGTGTACGAAACCGATCAGGAACAAATTGAAGCCATCAAAGGCTGGTGGAACAAAAACGGCAATTGGGTTATTGGCGGTTGCTTAGCCTTTATCGTGTCTTACATTGGTCTCTACATGTACCAAGATTCTGCCCAAACGCATCGCGTTGCGGGTTCTAAGGCCTATGAGCAGCTGCTCGTTAACCTCACCAGTGAGACGCCCGATAGCGAAGCGCTTACAGCTCAGATCGAGTTGCTGAAAGGCGAATATAAGGATTTGGGCTACGGCGTGATGGCAGCACTGCAAGAAGCCAAGGTGGCCGTTGATGCCGGCAAGCTGGAAAGCGCTTTGCCCGCACTGGACTGGGCCGCTAAAAACGCTGAAGCCGAACTGTTAACCGTTATCCTCTATCGTAAGGCCGTGGTGCAATATGCTCTGGACGATCTCGATGGTGCCTTGACCAGCCTCAATGCGATGAGCGGAACCGGCCATCAGACCCTGAGTTTTGAATTGAAGGGCGACATATTACTGGCCCAGGGTAAGCCTGATGAAGCCCGCAAGGCCTACAAGGCCGCGCTGGATCTGAGCTCCGAGCAGGATATCAACAACCCATATCTGCAGTTGAAACTGGACGACCTAGCCGTTGCTGAATAAGAAATACAGCGTGCGCGTTCTGAGTTCAATGTTAATACTTTTGACTCTGACCGCCTGTGCAAACAGCGGGATTAAGGAAGCGCCCGTTGCCATGCCAGCCCAGTTGCCGAGTGCGGCCGAACTTCGGGTCGACTGGTGGCATCTATTGGGTGATGAGCAGGGCCGCAGGGCCTTTGGTCAGCTGCGGCCAAGCGTTTATGGCGCTACGGCCTATGTGCCCTTGGCCTCTGGTCAGGTAGTTGAGCTCGACGCAGCAGGCACGATTGTGCGCCAAACGCAGGTGAGCGACAGTTTGTCGGCGCCGCTTGCGGTCGATGCGCAACAGATGGTGGCGATCACCGGTGACGGCTTGGCGCTCTTGTTGGACCGAGACTATCAGCAGCTGTGGGCCTTTAAATTGAATGCTCTGGCAACGGAGCCGGCCCTACTGACGCCCGATCGAGTATTTATTCAAACCATCGACGGCCGACTCAGCGCCATCGAGCGCATCACCGGTCGGCTGTTGTGGGTCTTTCAAGACGCTGAGCCCGATTTGACATTAACCGGCACCAGCGGCCCGGAACTGATTCGCACGAGCAGTGGCGAGGCCGTAGTGACCGGTCTGGCCAATGGCAAGATCGTGGCGCTCAGCACGGTCGATGGGTCGGTGATTTGGGAATACCGCCTCGCCCGCGCCAGCGGTAAAACCGACATCAGCCGTTTGGTCGATGTCGATGCTCATGTTACGTTGATCGATGACCGCCTGTTTGTGACCGGTTATCAGGGTGATCTAGTCGCTATTGAAACCGCCACCGGTCGGGTCCTGCAAGCAACGGGCTTTTCATCCTACCGGGCCATTCAAACGGACGGCCAATGGTTGTTTGGTGTGAATGCTCAGAGCCATGTGGTGGCCCTAGATCCGCTCGATCTATCGATTATATGGACCGCCACCGATTTTGAATATCGTCAATTGAGTGAGCTGTTAGTTCAGGATGGTGCACTCTACGCAGCCGATAGGCAGGGGTTTTTGCACGTCTTAGACAGTCAGACAGGGCAATGGTTGACCTCACGTCATATCGATTGGCGCGGCACTAATAGCGACCCAGTCGCCTTTGCCGATGGCGTGTTGTTGCAAGGTTACAGCACTCGGGTTAAGTCACTGCAACTGATACGGCCCTGATAGCACGGACAATTTAAGACCCAAGCTGCGACCCTCGCCGAGTGTGAGCGCCGCAGATTTTGAGTAACCGCACTAGCGCGGAGCTCAACCAATATAGCCCACTGTGGCGGTAAAATTGCCGCTCAGATGCTGATCGTTAATTGTACAGATAAGACTGTCGCTAAACGGTATCCAGTCTACAATGACTCTACTAACTATTAAGACGATTTTTTTAAAATGACCCCAGTAATAGCATTAGTCGGTCGACCCAATGTCGGCAAATCTACCCTTTTTAATCGGTTTACCCGTTCGCGTGATGCGTTGGTCGCCGATTTCTCTGGGCTCACCCGCGATCGAAAGTACGGCGATGGCCGCCTGGAGGACCGCCCCTTTATCGTTATCGACACCGGCGGCGTCAGCGGTTATGAGGAAGGGCTCGATGCCGAAATGGCCAAACAGAGTTTCGTGGCCATAGACGAAGCCGATATTGTTATGTTTCTGGTTGACGGCATGGCCGGTATCTCTGGCGACGACCAGTTTCTGGCCGATCATCTGCGCAAAGCAAACAAGCCCATCATTGTCGTGGTCAATAAGACCGATGGTCGGGATCCCGATATAGCTGCGGCCGATTTCTTTGAATTGGGTCTGGGCGAACCGGTGCCGATTTCTGCATCGAACAACCATGGTGTGCGCAGCCTGCTGGAAGACACGCTGGCGATGTTTCCGGCTCCGGAGGATCTGGGCGATCCGTTGGAATCCGATTCCATCCGTTTGGCCATCATCGGTCGACCCAATGTCGGAAAATCGACCCTGGTCAACCGTCTACTCGGTGAAGAGCGCGTTGTGGTCTTTGATCAGCCCGGCACCACCATGGATTCAATCTATATTCCCTATGAGCGGCATGGTAAACAATACATGTTGATCGATACCGCCGGTGTCCGCCGTCGTAAGAATATTACCGAAGCGGTCGAGAAATTCTCCATCGTGAAAACCCTGCAGGCAATTCAGGACGGCAACGTTGTCGTGCTGTTGATCGACGCCCAGGTGGGCCTGGTGGATCAAGACATGCACATGCTCGGCTTCGCTCTGGAATCGGGCCGCGCCTTGGTGATTGCGGTCAATAAGTGGGATGGCCTGTCGGAAGATCAGAAAGAGAAGGTGCGCGTTGCGATCGATCGTAAGCTGCCGTTCTTAGACTGGGCCGATATCCATTTTATTTCCGCCAAACATGGTACTAACGTTGGCCATCTCTATGAGTCGATCGACGAAGCCTATACCGGCGCGCGCAGTAAGTGGAGCACTAATCAGCTGACCACTCTGATGCAGGGTGTGTCCGAGATGCACCAGCCGCCCTTGGTCGGTGGACGCCGCATCAAGTTGCGCTATGCTCACCAAGGTGGCTCGAACCCGCCGATTATCGTGATACACGGTAATCAGATCGACAAGCTTCCCGGCAGTTATAAACGGTACCTGGAAAATGCTTTCCGTAAGGCACTGCGCGTGCGCGGTACGCCGATTCGGTTCCATTTCCGGGTCAATGAAAACCCCTATGATGATGTCGCCAAAGGTCGTCGAACTAATGATTCGAAGAAACATAAGGGGCGTTACTCTAACTAAGCGCTGAGTAGCTGAGGTCAGAGTTGCAGATAAAAAAGCCATCGTTGATGGCTTTTTTTT
>NZ_CEYAVF010000032.1:0-10354 GCF_982785585.1 Reinekea sp.
TTTTTAACAGCGTAAGAGAACTCGACATGCACAGCCCACAACCGTCGAATGATTATACAGTTCACCGCGCCGATTACAGACACTCGGGTCCGCCCCACCTGGGGCCAGTGTCGCCTGGCCGCGCTTAGGAATAGGTCTGGTTTTTGCTTTATTGAATGTGCCATTCAACCAGCAAAAGGAATATGCCCTATGTTGTCTTACGCAAGAGGCTGGCTCGCCGCCGGCGCACTCATTGTTGCGGCCAGTGCCGCCCACGCCACGTTGATCGACTTCACCGACGCTACTCAATGGTCTGCCGCTGGCACGCCACACACCGTTGCCTATGGTGATTTGGATGTAACCCTGATCGCCTATAACCGTTATGGCCAGCAGGTGCCCTTCACCAACACCCCCTATGACGGCCAGCAACCCTGCTTCGATGTGGGCGGCCAGGGTCTGCAATGTGAAACCGATGGTATCGGCATTGGCGATGACGAAGTCACCTATGGTGTTGAGTTGTTGCAGGTGATGTTTTCATCGGCGGTCGATATTAAATCGGTTACTTTGCTCGACCTGTTCGCGGCCTCACCCACCGATCGAGTCGCCGAACATGCCTCAATTGGCAGCGACGTCGGCTATCTGAACTATGGTATCTGGGAAGGAACCGCCGATAATGATCACACCGGTTTTCTCACCGCGACGCTAGATAATGCCTTAGACCTGACCAGTGCCGGACTCTTTAGCGGGGTGACCAACCTCTACCTGGGCGCTCATCCGTACTTGGGTAATCCGTACAGCAGTGACTTCGCGCTGGCCGCGATCGAGTTGGTGGATGTGCCCGAACCCGCTACTCTGCTGCTATTTGGCATGGGTCTGTTGTCGATTTTGGGTCTGCGGCGGATGGTTAAGCACCGCCCTGAATAGCCGTCAGAGACAACTCTGGAGCCCATTTTGAGGCGCTTGTGTCGGTTTTTTTTGCAGTCAAAGTGGGCAGAGCCTCGTGCCGGTTCGGCCTGCCCGCTCGCTGAGTCGGCACGGCGAGGCCTAAAATCGACCTTTCTTGTTGGGCCAGCGGTTTTCTTTGCCTTTGCGCCTGTTTAACCGGCCGGGAATCGTTATAATCGGCGGTTCCCACGCCCTGGAACAGAGAAGCGCCTACATGACTGAACAATCGTCCAACTTTTTGCGGACAATCATCGACAATGATCTGAAAGCCGGCCTGCACACTAAAATCGTTACCCGTTTTCCGCCGGAACCCAATGGCTATTTGCATATCGGCCATGCCAAGGCGATCTGCGTCAATTTTGGTCTCGCGCAGGAATTCCAGGGCGAAACCAATCTGCGTTTCGATGACACCAACCCGGAAAAAGAAGAGCAGTCCTATATTGACGCGATCGAGGAAGATATCCGTTGGTTGGGCTTTACCTGGCAGGCGCCGGTTAAGTTCACCTCGGACTATTTCGATCAGTTACACGCCTGGGCGGTCCATTTGATCGAGCAGGGCAAAGCCTATGTCTGTGACCTAAACGCCGAGCAACTGCGCAGCGCGCGCGGTTCGCTCACCGAGCCGGGCCAAGACAGTCCATTCCGCAGCCGCAGCGTGGCCGAAAACCTCGAGCTGTTCGCGCAGATGAAAGACGGCGCGTTCGATGAGGGCCGCTGTTCGCTGCGTGCAAAAATCGATATGGCCTCACCCAATTTAAATATGCGCGATCCAATTATCTATCGCATTCGCAAGGTTGAGCACCACCAAACGGGTAACAAGTGGTGCATCTACCCGAGTTATGACTTTGCTCACGGTCAGGGTGATGCGCTCGAAGGCGTGACGCATTCGCTCTGCTCGTTGGAATTTGAAGACCATCGGCCGCTTTATAACTGGTTTCTCGATCAGTTGCCGGTGCCGTCTCGGCCCCGCCAGGTTGAATTCGCGCGTTTGAATTTGAACTACACCATTACCAGCAAACGTAAGTTGAAAAAACTGGTCGATGAACAGGTAGTCGACGGTTGGGACGATCCGCGTATGCCGACCATCAGCGGCATGCGTCGGCGTGGTGTATCGCCCGCGGCCATTCGCCATTTTATCGATGCCTCGGGTATTTCTCGGGCCGTCGGCACCGTCGTCGACCTGGGCATGTTGGAAGCCTCAATTCGCGACGATCTCAACGACAATGCACCGCGCGCGATGGCGGTGATGAACCCGCTGCGGGTCGTGTTGACCAATCTGCCTGAGGGTCATCAAGAGATACTGAGCATGGCAGCCCATCCGAATAAGCCGGAACTGGGTGAGCGTGATGTCCCGCTGAGTCGAGAATTGTGGATCGACCGGGATGACTTTAATCTGGATAGCAGCCTGTCGCGCAAGAAATTTAAACGCCTAGTGCCCGGCGATTACGTGCGCTTGCGCGGTGCCTATATCATCAAGGCGGAAAGTTTTAGCCAAGATGCCGACGGCCAAATCAGCGAAATTCAGGCGACGGTGGTTGCCGACTCGGTCGGCAATAACATCGACGGCATCAAGCCGCGCGGCGTGATCCAATGGGTATCGGCCGAGCACGGCTTGCCGGCCACGGTGCGGGTCTACGACCGACTCTTTAATCATCCGACCCCGGATAAGGGCGACAATGATTTCATGAGCTTTATCAATCCCGATTCATTGTCGATTCTGACCGACTGTATTGTTGAACCCAGTCTCAAGACCGCCGCACCGGAAGCCAGCTTTCAGTTTGAGCGCGAAGGCTATTTTGTCGTCGATCGATTCGACTCGACGGGCGATGCCCTGGTCTTTAACAAGACCATCGGTTTGCGCGACGTGTGGCAACGCTAAGGCTCGAGCAATCGGACCACGCTAGTTGCTAAAATAAAAAAACCGCCGAGCGCGGTTTTTTTATATCGATCTGTAAATGTTTGTTTGCAGGTTCGTCGCCGGCGGCTCGCTCAGGACGGGGCAACGATGAACAAAAGCCTAGAGCCGGCCATCGGCTGTGCTAGACTGCGCGGCCGAAGTTCGCCCCGTAGGAACAACATGACCGCCTCGTCCCAAGCTCGAACCAAAGCCTCACCTCCGCTCGCCGAGTTTATTGCCCTCGTCGGGCTGATCAGCTCGTTGGTGGCGCTCAGTATCGATGCAATGTTGCCCGCCCTGCCGCAGATAGCCAGCGATTTGGGTGTTCAGGATATGCGTCAGACCCAATGGGTGATTACCTCGCTGATATTTGGCATGTCATTTGGACAGCTCTTTTTCGGGCCCCTGTCCGACTCCTATGGCCGAAAGTTCGGCATCCTCACCGGCATCCTATTATTTTGTCTCGGTTCCATGTTGGCCATGACGGCGACCAGTTTACCGATGTTACTGGTCGGTCGAGTGCTCCAGGGCATTGGTGTCGCCGGACCGCGTATCGCATCACTGGCATTGGTACGCGATATCTATGTTGGCGACGCCATGGCGCGGGTCATGTCCTTTGTTATGATGGTCTTTATCATGGTGCCGATGGTGGCCCCTCTGGTCGGTCAGGCAGTCCTGCTGGCGTTCAGTTGGCGCGCCATCTTTGGTTTGTTTATTGTCCTGTCGACCATTGCCGCACTCTGGTTGGTGATAAGACAGCCAGAAACCTTAGGCGTTGCCAATCGGCGGCCGTTTCGCGTGCAAGCCATCTGGCGCACCACCGTCGCGGTGGTGCATCACCCGAGGGTACTGGGTTTCTCGATTACGGCAGGGCTGATTTTCGGGGCCCTGTTATCCTATGTAGCCTCCGCGCAGGCCATTTTCCAGGGTATATACCAACTCGGCGAGGCTTTCCCGTTCTACTTCGGCGCCCTAGCCTTTGGCATCGGTGTTGCGTCCTTTGCAAACAGTGGCCTGGTGGTGCGCTTTGGCGCCGAGCGTCTGACGGTGACTGGCCTCTGGGGCCTGCTATTTTTTACCACGCTGCTGACTCTGATCGCCTTTGTGAATAAGGGTATTCCACCCTTGTGGGCCTTTATGGGCTTGGGTTTTCTGATGTTTTTTTGCGTCGGTATTCTGTTCGGCAATTTGAACGCCTTGGCGATGGTGCCACTGGGACGGATGGCCGGGATCGGCGCTGCGGTGGTGGGTTCGGTATCGAATGTGGTCGCCGTGCTGGTGTCGGCTCTGGTGGGTTGGTTCTATAACGACACCCTGTTGCCTATACTGCTGGGCATCTGCGTTTGTTCCATAGCGGCGCTGTTGATTGTCGGGCAGATTCGTAATCTGCCCGACACGCCACTGGAATAAAGCCGGGCGGCGCACTCAGTGGCGAATCTTGTCAAACACCACAAAGGAATAGTCATACGGATTGGGACCGTCCGCGCTGAAGTCCTCGCGGCCGATTTCTTGATAGGCCTGCCGATCCCACTCGGGGAAGCGCGCATCGCCATCGACATCGGCATGCACTAGGGTCACGTAGAGGCGTTCCGCCAAGGGCAGACAGAGCTTATATATCTCGGCACCGCCGATCACGATGACTTCCTCGGCGCCGGCTATCAGCGTCTCGGCCGCCGCCAGCTCCAGTGCGGCTGGCAAACTATTGACCACCTTGATGCCCTCGGCGTGAAAATCCTTCGCACGCGTGATGACTATGTTGATCCGATTCGGCAACGGGCGGCCAATGCTTTCATAGGTCTTGCGGCCCATGATCACAGTTTTGCCGCTGGTCAGGCGCTTGAAGTATTTTAGGTCATTGGGCAGGTGCCAAGGCAACTTGTTCTGGCGCCCTATGACGCCGTTATTGGCCATTGCCCAGATCATGGCGATGCGCATCTGTGTCTCCTATCGACGGGTTTTCGCGTCAGTATGGCCAAGGCGGGCGGGCAAGTCGATGGTTTTTGAGTACAGCAGGTCGCCCCGGGACGTCGGCTCGGGCGCGCTCTAAATCTCGGTGTTGGATGTGGAAAATCAGCGGATCAACAAGGCCAAAGCTGTTAAGCTGATTCCATTCCCCTTTTGTTCCTTCGAGGTTGAGTATTATGCCGCACATTAAGCAGGTTGCCATTACCGGTGGCACCCATGGTAATGAATTGACCGGTGTTCATCTGTTAAAACATTGGCGCTCTGACCCCGCACAGGTGGCTCGCTCGAGCTTTACCACCGAATTGCACCTAACCAACCCCAGGGCTAACGGGCTCAATCGACGTTATATCGATCAGGATCTAAACCGTCAGTTCAGTCTTGATGATCTCAACAATACCGCTCTCCTCGGTTATGAACACCAGCAGGCCAAGGCCCTCAACGCGTTGCTCGGCCCGAAGGAAGATCCCCGAGTCGACTTTGTTATCGATTTACACACCACCACCGCCAATATGGGTACCTCATTGATCTTTAACAGTGAAGACCCGCTGGTGGTCGGCATGGCCTTCTATGTGCAGCAGCAACTGCCCCATGCGAAATTATTTATGGACCCGGGTGAACGCCTGAGTGACACCTTTCTCACCTCAGTGGGGCGTTACAACGGGTTTTTGGTCGAGGTGGGGCCGGTCCCCCAGGGCTTACTTCGGGCCGATGTATACAATGAAACCCAGGCGGTGGTGATGCATTGCCTGGACTATTTAGATGCCTTTAATCGAGGCACCTTGCCGAATTTAGCGGGGCAGCGCGAGGGCTTCTGCTTTGTCGAAAAGGTGGTCCTGCCGGAAAATGAGCAAGGTGAATTAACCGCGATGGTGCATCCGGACTTGCAGGACAGAGACTACCAGCCGATTGCGCCGGGCGACCCGTTTTTTATGACGTTGGCCGGAGATACCCTAGCCTATACCGGTAGTAAAGTTGTCTACGGTGCCTTTATCAATGAGGCCGCCTACTACGATGCCCATGTCGGCCTCAGTCTGATGGACAAGATCCAGATAGAGCTTAAAAGCGAACCAACAGCTGACTGACCACCATGGCCAGATAGCCCAGAAACAAAGTGTCGGTGCTCGACTTAAAGTGCAGCGCATCGCGACTGCCTAGGGCCAGTAGACCGATGGCCTGGCCATTGAGCGAAATGGCGGCAACGGCCATGGATCGGACGGCGGCGTCGCCGAAGATAAACTGCCGTGCCGCCGAGTCGAATTCACCACATTGATTCCTTAAATGCGCCACCGTCTCTGGGAAATGCAGCTCTAAGGCGTTGGCATCGCAGGCGCGCCAAGAGTCGTCGGTGTCGCCGGGCAGGTGGTTGAAGACCAGTTGTGCTTCTTCAACCTCGAATCGGCCGGTCAAGCCCTGGGTCAGGGTATGGCTGATCTCGTTTAGGGTACGACAGGTAATCAGTTCTAGTGACAAGGCCTGCAAGTTTAAAAACAGCTGGTCGTTGCGCTGGGCGACACTAATAAACTGACTTATACGATCGATCATGGCGCTGTTTTCAGTGCGTAAAATGCTATTCTGACGCTCCATCAAGGAGATCGCCTGGCCACTGTCATGACGAATATGCAGCGTCTTGAGTAGATTCGGATGATCTTCAAAAAAAGTAGGATGCTGTTTTAAATAGCGTACGACGTCGGTCTCGGCCGAACCAAGCTGCTGAAACAACTTTTTCACGATAAAACTCCTTCGAACACCCGGCTGGCGGGACCGGTCATCATAACGTTGCCTTCGCCCGACCATTGAATGGCTAAAACGCCACCTGGCAGTGTGACAGACACCTCATGGTCGAGCCAGCCATTGATGATCCCGGCCACAACAGCGGCGCACGCGCCGGTGCCACAAGCCAGGGTTTCACCGACGCCGCGTTCAAACACGCGCAAGCGGACCTGGCTGCGGTTAACCACTTCGAGGAAGCCAACATTGACGCGTTGCGGGAAGGCGAGATGGCTTTCGATCTGTGGACCCAGTTGTTCTACATCGGCCCGCAGCACATCCTCAACTCGGATCACACAGTGTGGATTGCCCATATTAACGGCGCTGATTTGCAGGGTCTGTTGATTCACCTGCAAGTCATAGAGGTCGAGCCGGTCGGGGGCATTAAAGGGGATTTTTGCTGGGGCCAAGCGTGGCCGACCCATATCGACGGTAACCTGGCCATCGTCCTGAATATGCAGCTCCAGATCACCACCGGCGGTTTCAACCCGGATCGAGGTTTGTTCGGTCAGGCGCTGATCGGTGACGAAACGCGCAAAGCAGCGCGCGCCGTTGCCGCAATTTTCCACTTCGCTGCCATCGGCATTAAAGATTCGATAGCGAAAGTCGCGATCGGGCCGGGTGGGCGGCTCGACCAACAGCAGCTGATCAAAACCGATACCGAAGTGCCGATCGGACCACTCTTCAATTTCTGTCGCACTGAGTTCGACATTTTGGGTGACGCCATCGATCACCATAAAGTCATTGCCCAAACCGTGCATCTTTGTAAACTTTAACCGCATGCTTGCCTCTGCTGCCTAATTTGGACGGTAGGGTCGTTACCCAAACCGCGAATATTCCGCGTTCTAACAAAGCCTATTCAGGCGTCGGCTGTGGCTTCTAATGACCATAAGGACTCCATGGTTTCTCGCTGACGCACCACCTGGACATGACCCTGAGAGACCAAAATCTCGGCTGGGCGGCCACGACTGTTATAGTTGGACGCCATCACAAAACCATAGGCGCCGGCGGACATCACCGCCAGCAAGTCGCCGGCCTGCAGACTCAGGGCACGGCCCTTGCCGAAAAAATCACCGGTTTCACAGATCGGCCCGACCACATCCCAACTCGCCTGTTGTCCGACCGACGCCTTGTTGACCGGGACTATATCCATCCAGGCCTGATACAGAGAGGGCCTGATTAGGTCGTTCATGCCGGCATCGACAATGGCAAAGTGGTGCTCATCATTGCTCTTAAGGTATTCAACCTCGGTCACCAGAATACCCGCATTGGCGACGATGCTGCGTCCGGGCTCCAAAACCAAAGCCAGATCTCGGCCTTTAATGCGCTCTACCAACAGGCCGACGTAGGCCCTGACATCGGGCTCCTGATCGTCCTCGGTGTACTGCACGCCGATGCCGCCGCCCATATCGATATGGTCCAGTTGAATGCCATCGGTCTTGAGTTCATCGACCAGGGCCAGCAGGCGATCGACGGCATCTTCGAAGGGTTTCGAGACCAGCAGCTGGGAGCCAATATGGCAATCCATGCCCACGATGCGAATATGCGCTAGGGCGGCCGCCCGTTGATAAAAGGCCCGCGCCTGACGGAAATCGACACCAAACTTGTTTTCCTTCAGCCCAGTGGAGATATAGGGATGGGTTTGGGCGTCAACATCGGGATTAACCCGCAAGGAAATGGGTGCCTGGACCTGCAGTTCACCGGCCACCTCATTAAGCCTTTCCAACTCGGCCGCGGATTCGACATTAAAACAGTGTATGCCAACTTCTAAGGCGCGGCGCATCTCGCTGGCCTTTTTCGCTACGCCGGAAAAAACCACTTTGGCTGGATCGCCGCCGGCGAGTAAGACCCGTTCCAGCTCACCGATCGAGACGATATCAAAACCGGCACCGCGTTGCGCTAAACAGCTCAGCACACCCAAGTTCGAATTGGCCTTGACGGCATAACAGATTAGCCCCGGGTGGTCACCCAAACCTTCCTGATAGGCCGCAAGCTGTTGCTCGATGGCACTGCGAGAATAGACGTACAAGGGCGTGCCGTAAGTCATGGCCAGTTCTGCCACAGAGACCTGTTCGATAAACAGTTGGTTCGCTTGGTAATGAAATGCAGCCATATTAGGGTTGGGCCTTAATGCTTTAGGGTTGAATGCGGTCAGTATTGGTCATGTTAGTGCGCTCAGCGCTCGGCAAGGTCAGCTCTGTCGGCCTATTGCCGCAGCCGGTCAGGGCCAGAGTGGTCATCAGCAGTAGACTGCTGAGCAGGACTCGAATAGACATTAGATTCATTCCGGCGCTAGTTAAGGGCCAGTATACCTAAGATTGGCCGCAGATCGAATGGCTCTTTGATCAGTGTTGTATGCCTCGTTCGGCAAGGCTTGCGCCAGCCAACGCTAAGCCCTGATCCGGACACCAAGTATTGCCACGCGTCAGCGCACAGAGTCTGATGTGTCTTGGCGTCGGCGCAGCCAAGTCAGCGACTTGCGCGCGACGAGGGGGAACAGACCGAGCAGCACAAAAGACAACAGTAGGCTGGGTGAGGCGATGCCTGACAGGCTATCGATTTGTGCCAATTGGGTGCCGGCATTGGCGTACACGGCGGCACCGGCCAACATGCCGACCTGGCTGACCCAGTAGAAGGTCCAGACCCTAATGGTGGTCAGGCCCATGACCACGTTGATGATAAAGAATGGGAACACCGGTACCAGGCGGAGCGAAAACAAGTAAAAGGCGCCATCTTGCTCGATACCGCGGTTGAAGGGGGCAATGCGGTCGGCAAATTTGCTTTGCACCCAGCCCCCGATGACGAAGCGAGCCATTAAAAATGCCAGGGTGGCGCCAATGCTGGCGCCAACACTGGCCAGCACGGTGCCCTGAACCAGGCCAAAGACAGCGCCCCCGGTCAGGGTCATGAGCGCGGCACCGGGCAACGACAAAGCGGTTACGCCGATGTAGGTCAGCAAATAGAGCAGCGCTAGCCCGATCGGATGATCCGCCTGATAGGTGGCCAGTGCGCTCTGCTGGCTTTTTAATTTCGCCAAGGTAAACCAGGTGCTTAGGTCAAAATAGAAAAATAAGCCGACGGCCGATATTAGTAAGGCTAAGAGCAATAATTTCTTCATAGTAATGGTGCTGCCTCATTGAGTGACCAATCGTATTCATAATCGATGCGGCCGCTATAGTTGGTCAGTTGGGCGCCCAGTATGGGTTCGGCAAAGGGCGCTAAGAATAACGGCAGTGCCTGTTCATCGGCCACGAAGTCGGCCCGATACCAGTCGAAAATCTTTGACAGCGTCAAGCTGCCGTCTTGCAGACGCACGCCGCGCGGGTGATTGATAAAGGCCTGCGCCGCAGCGTTCAGCTGAGCCTCCAGAGCGAGCCCGGTAAAGGCCTGGGCGGCTAAGTTGGGGCAGCCCTTGGCGCCACAATTAAAGGCAAAGTGGGCGCGAAAGTCGTTAAACTTGGGGCGAAAGATGCCATGTTCAATATCATCCAGGCTGAGCATCTGGTTATTGACTCGAACCCGTTCAGCGCTCCAGGGGCCGGTCGGGATCAGGCCTCCGAATGCGCCACCAATAGCGCGAATGCTCTTGACCGGATAGTCGCCCAGCACCACCTCGACGGTCGCGGCATTATAGAGATTAAGCCAATAGGCCTGCTGTTCGGCCCGGTTTAGGGTGAGCGGGTCAATGGCTTGCAGTTCGGTCAGGTAGGCTGCCAGCTGAATACGGTGTGGCGGCGTCACCCGAGCGTAGTCAAGGAAGGTTTGGCCGGCTGCGTCGGTGTGTAAAAAGGTATTGAGGAA